>JBMCDV010000191.1:0-3744 GCA_048618255.1 Natronomonas sp.
GCCCTCGACTGCACTGACCGAGAGTCTCGGGAGGCCGCTGGGGAACAGCGCTATCGACGGGACGGAGAGAGCGGGAACGCCCGTCGTCACAGCGGCCCAGGCCAGGCCGACGGCGAGGACGACGAGTGCGACAGCGCGGCGAGAGACGACCGCGACCCCGACGGCGACGGCGAGGCCGACGGCGGCGACGCCCGGAGCGGCGGCAACGAGGTCCCCCGCCGCGACGACCAGCAAACAGGCGACGGCGAACTGGACGCCGCGGACGACCGGTTCCCCGACGACAGCCGCGAACCGCGAAACCGCACCGACTCGACCGGCGACGAGTAACACGCCACCGGCGAGTAGACCCGCAGCGACCACCTCACCGTAACCGATGGCGCCGGCGATGGCGAGGCCCGCGAGCGCCTTCATCGGTTCAACGGACAGCGGAAGGCCGTAGTAGACGCCCCAAACGATTTGAAAGACCGCGAACCCGACCAACAGATGCGGCAGCGACGCCGGTGTCAGCGCTCCGAGTGCGACAACCAACGGCAACACGGTAATCGAATCGCCGATGGCGCCGGTCACCTCGCCGTAATCGAACGCAAACGTTCCCTCCGCGAATCCGACCGTCGCCATGTCCCATCCTTCGACGGCAGCCGTATGTCAGTTTCCAGAAACTAACGGTGATTTCGAACGGGCGGAAACGAAACCATCGGTCGTTTCCCACCGCTGCGAGAAAGCGGCGCGTGCCACCGGTCACACGTCCGTCTGACGCGGATTTATGTGACACCCCGACCACCCAACTGATGGGCGCGCACCGACGGCCTCAAACTTTCCCCATCCTCCCCATCGCGCGCCCGAGCTTTTCACGTCGCCAGCCGACGCTATCCGGTCAGCATCGTCTGGACCGACTCCAGGGAGCTCTGTTCGGCGATGAGCGCGACGCGGTCACCCGCCTCGATTTTCGTCTGTGGGAGCGGAATCGTCATCGGTTCCTTGCGTCGGCCGTGGGCGTACAACCGAGCGTTGCCGGGGAGGTCCAACTCGACGACTCGCTGGCCGATGACCGGCGACTCCGAGGGGATGTCGATGCTCGTCGCGGTCAGATGCTCGGTGAGGTCGGCGAGTACGTTCAGGTTTCCACCGAGCAGCGCCGTCTTCGCACCCGCAGCACCCATCCGCTCGGGGTACACCACCTCGTCGACGTCGGCCGCGTACTTCTCGTAGATCTCCTCCCGGTAGTCCTCGTCGATGCGCAACACCGTCCGACAGCCGTGGCCGTTGGCTATCATACACGCGGTGAAGTTGACGTTCAAATCGCCCGACAAAGCCGCGAGCGCGTCGGTTTCGTCGAGGTCCGCACGTTCGAGAACTCGCTCGTCTTCGCCGTCACCTTCGATGACTTCCAACCCGTCGTCGCGGGCCTTCTGGGCCTTTTCGGGGGCGACTTCGACGATGACGACTTCGTGACCTTCGTTCACCAGGATGTCCGTGGTGCGCATCCCGACTCGACCGTACCCGACGATGACGAACTTCATGTGAGAGCGTATGACACGGTGGGGCAAAAAGCTGTGCGCCGATTCGTGGCCAGCCCCGACGGACACCCGCCTCGCTTCGCTGGAAACCTCGCCACTTACGGGTCGCTTCGTTCGCCGTTCACCGCTTCGAGGTTCCTCGCTTCATCCGAGTCCCCGCTACGCCCCACCACTCTCGTCTGTTCGTGGTCGGGAAACACCTCCCGGACGGCGTCGCTCCCCCACCGCTGGCGGATGCGCGCCCGAAGTTCCGTCTCGTAGTCGCCTTTCGGAATCTCCTCGCTCGGTCCCGACTCGACGACGAGATGCTCCTCGACGAGTCGGTCGACCGCGTTTCGGCCGAACCCCGACAGCGGGGCGACGTAGTCGACCTCGTGTCGGTCTTCGAGGCTCTGGGCGACCGCTCGCGACACCGTCGGAACGCGGTCGTCCCGGCGCGTTCCATCCGCGACCACGTCGTACCGGGCGGCGACCGCCTCCAGGGCGTCCTCGTGGACCTGTTGGATGCCGGCTCGCGGGAAACCGTCCTCGTGCATCCGCTCGGCGGCGGCGTCGGCGAACTCGCCGTCCATCTCGATTTCGTCGAACGGAAAGCCGAGCGCGTCGGCGGCCTCGCGGGCGTGTTTCCAGTCGTCGGTGATGCCGAAGTGGGCGGTGACGAGCGTTACGTCGTAAAACCGGTCGAGCAGCAACGCGGCCAACGAGGAGTCCTTCCCGCCGCTGAACAGCAGTCCACACTCCATCTATCGGCGCTTGATGTCGAAGCTCTGGGAGTCGGGTTTCATCTCCGAGAGGAGTTCCTTCATCTTTTCTTCGTCTATTTTGCCCTGTAGACGGCCGCTCTGTGCCAGCGCGACGATTTGCTGTTCGACCTGCTCGCCGAACTCCGGTTTCGACATCTGGACCGTGTTGAGCCGCTTGCGAGCGCCGTCGGTCAGCGCCTTCCGGAGGACGGCCTTCTTCTGGGCCTCGGCCTGCTGGCGTTGAGCCTCGGCGGCCTCCGCCTGCCCCTCGCCGCCCTGCTGGTCTTTGAGCTGTTCCATCTTCTTCTTGCGCAGTTCCTCGAGGTCCTCGTCAGTTGGTTCGCCGCTCATATCCACGTCTTATTCCTCAGGAGTCAAAAATGGTTCCGACCGAACCCACTGGTAATCGCATAGACGTCGACAGAACGTTGATGTAAATCGAATTACCTATCGAAGGTATGAACGACACGCTTCTCCGGCGCGCACAGCGCGCCGTGGAAACGTTTCAGGCGTAGCGTTCCAGTTCCGGCCGGTCGAGCTCTTCGATGACCTCTTCGGCAGTTTCGTCGAGAAGCGCCTTGCCCTCGCCGCTGACGGTTCGGCCGCGACCTTCGTAGGAATCGACGTAGCCGGCGTCTTCGAGCTGCTGGAGGGCGGTTCGGATGACGTTACCGGAGCCTTCGGTCTTGCGGTCCGGACGGACGCGGTAGCGGGTCGTACCGTTGACGGACTCGCCGTAGTGGGTTCGGAGTCGCTGGACGCCGACGGGGCCGTCGACGGCGACTTTTCGCAGGAGGCTGGCGGCGCGTCGCGCCCAGAAGTCCTCCTGTTCCGGCGGGAGTTCGCGGCTGATGCCGGTCTTACCGTAGTTAATCCATTCGGGTTCGTCCAGTTCGTCTTCGAGCTTCTCCGCAACCGCCTCGATGAGGTCCTCTGCGGGCACGTCGTAGAGCGTCGTCATTACGACTCGATTCCCGTCGCCCGCGTTTAACGCTGTTGGTCTCCCCCGAAGGCGGTCGTGAGACGGTCACACGCGACCGACGCCGAGCGCCGAGGCGACGCCGCCGCCGAGAAGCGTCGGGAGCCAGTAAATAACCCCGCGGTGGAGGACGACCGCCGCTGCAGCGGTCGCTCCGCCGACATCGGCCAGCGGGACGAGCAGGGCGACGAGGGCGGCCTCGATGCCGCCGAGTCCACCCGGAAGCGGCGTGACGCTGGCAATCGCACCGACGGGAACCGCGACGATGACGGCCGCTATCGGCGCCGTGACGCCGAGGGCGTACAGCGACAGCCACAGCGCCAAAGCCTGTGCCAGCCACCCTAGCGACGACAGGCCGAGCGCAGCGAGCAGCGTCGACCGGTCGGTCGCGACGGCCTCTATCGACTCGAAGAATCCGCCGACGCGGCGTTCGACGGCCGCCCGTTCGGGGGGGTCGACCCGAGGTGCGTGACGACCCACCGCGCGGGCAACCGGCGTTATCGAC
>JBMCDV010000192.1:0-3711 GCA_048618255.1 Natronomonas sp.
GCCTCGGGGTCGGCCCACACGTACCGCTCGAACAGTTCGTCGAGTTCGTCGTGGCTGTTCGCGAGCAGCAACGCCTCGCCGTAGGGGTCCCTGCCGGGGCGGCCGGCCCGGCCCATCATCTGGTGGACTTCCAGCACCGAAAGCGGCTGCATCCCCCCGGCCTCCCCGGAGTAGCGCCGCCAGTCCCGAACTACCACGCGACGGGAGGGCGTGTTGACGCCCGCCGCGAGCGTCGGCGTCGCCGAAACCACCTTGATGAGGCGGTCACGGAAGGCGTCTTCCACGAGCGAGCGGTGTTCGCTCGCACAGCCGGCGTGGTGAAACGCCGCGCCCTTCTCGACGCAGTCGGCGAGGTCGTCGCTGGTTTCGGTGTCGGAGACGCCGCGTAGCTCCTCGGCTATCTCGGCGAGTCGCGCTTTCTCCTCGTCGTCTAGCCACCCCGTCGTCGTGTTCGCTAGCCGCTTGGCGGCGCCTTCGGCGTTCCGTCTGGAGTTGACGAACACCAGCGTCGACCCCCCATCGGAGAGCGTATCCCGGACGATGGCCTCCGTGGGCTTCTCGGAGGATTTCACCCGAAGTTCCTGCTGGCTGCCGTCGTCGAAGTGCAGCGCCTGCCCGTAGTGGACTCCCTTCCGGAGGTCGATGGGTCGCCACTCCGAATCGACCAACGCGGCGTCGAGCCACTCGGCCATCACCTCGGCGTTGCCGACGGTCGCCGACAGCGCGACGACCTGCAGGTTCGGGTTCACCCGCCGGAGTTTCGCGAGCGTCACCTCCAGCGTCGGGCCCCTGTTGGGGTCGTCGACGAGATGCACCTCGTCGGCGACGACGCAGTCGAGGTCGCCTATCCACGGCGCGCCGTTGCGGACGAGGGAGTCGACCTTCTCGCTGGTGGCGACGATGATGTCCTTCTCGGCGAGCCACTCGCCGTCGTCCTCGTAGTTGCCGGTCGAGACGCCGATGGAGACGCCGAACTCCTCGAAGGCGGCGAACTCCTCGCGCTTCTCGCTGGCCAGCGCCCGCAGCGGCACGATGTACAGTGCCTTTCCGCCGCGGGAGACCGCAGACAGCATCGCCAACTGCGCGATGAGCGTCTTGCCGCTGGCCGTCGGAACGGAGGCGACGAGGCTCTCACCGTCGGCGACGCCAGCCTCGACGGCCTCGGCCTGTGGCGGATACAGCGATTCGATGCCCCCCTCGCGGAGGTGGTCGGCGAACCACGGCGGCACGCCGGAGACCTCGGAAACGTCCATTACCCCTCGATTGTTCGTCACGGCTTTTAAACCCACTTTTCGTCACCATCTCGGCTGCTTCCGTCCCCGTCACGCCTTTGATGCCCTCGGCCGAAGCAAAGGCATGAAAGTCAGATACGACCGCGACACCTGCATCGGGATGTTCCAGTGTGTCGCCGAGTGGGACGCCTTCGAGAAGGACGAAGACGCGGGGAAAGCGATACTGGCCGATTCCGAAGAGGTCGAGGAAGGCGTCTTCGAGCGGAAAATCCCCGAGGGCGCCGAACTCGACGCGAAGTTCGCTGCTCGGGCCTGCCCCGTCGACGCCATCGAAGTGTACGACGACGACGGCGAGCAGGTGGTCTGACCGAACACGTTCGCTCGAACGGTTTCGATTCGAACACGTACGCCCGAACCATTAAGACGGTCGATGAAGTCAGTTCACGTGAGGGTGTGACATGACTACACGTGGCGACCAGCGGGAGTCCGACCGACTGTGTGAGTGGGCGTCGCTCACCGGTGAGCGGTTACCCGAGGAATACGGGCCGTGTGGCCCCGAAGACGACCGTTAGGAGATTTTCTCGTACTGCTCGGAGAGCTTTTCGGCGGCCTCGTCCATTAGCTCGGTCTCGTAGTCGTCGAGGTCCCACTCGACGACCTCCTCGATGCCGTTCGAGCCGAGTTTGACCGGGACGCCGAAGGCGGTGTCGTCGTAGCCGAACTCGCCGTCCAACACGAGCGACCCCGGCAGGACTTCGCCGGTGTCGTTGAGGATCGCTTCGACCATGTGAGCGACGCCCGTCGCCGGGCCCCACTGGGTGGCGCCTTTCTTCTCGATGACGTCCATCGCCGATTCCTGAAGGTTGCCGAGGATTTCCTCCTTCTCGTCGCCGGAGAACTCGGGATCCTCGCCGTCGACACGGACCTTCGAGAAGACGGGCACCTGTGCGTCGCCGTGTTCGCCGAGGATGGTCGCCTCGACGTTCTGGACGGGCGCATCGAAGCGTTCGCTGAGGACGTAACGGAACCGCGCCGAGTCGAGTCGACCGCCGAAGCCGATGACCTTCTGGCGGTCGCGCTCGCCCGATTCGTAGAGGTGGCGGTTCAGCAGGTCGACCGGGTTCGAGGTCGTAATCGAGACGTAGTCGTCGTTGTACTCGTCGAGCGACGACCCGATGTCCTCAATGATGGGGGCGTTGTCTCCCGCGAGGTCGATGCGAGTCTGCCCCGGCTGTCGCGGGATGCCCGCCGTGATGACGACTACGTCCGAACCCGCGGTGTCCTCGTACTCGCCCTGTACGACGGTCGTGTTCGAGTCGTAGGCGATGCCGTGGTTCGTGTCGGCGGCCTGCCCGATGGTGGTCTCCCGCTGGTCCGGGATGTCGACGAAAACCAGTTCGTCGACGATATCGCGCAGCGCGATGTTGTACCCCGCAGCGGCACCGACGGTCCCCGCCGCTCCGATAACGCTAACCTTTGTCATGCTCGTCCGTATACGCGCGCGGGGGCCGATTAACTCTTGTCTTTCCTGCTAGTTCTCGACAATTCCACGACGAATCAGAGGCCGGGGCCGTCGTCGGCGCGTTGCCACCGAATCAGCGCCTCGATAAACCAGAATTTGAGGCCGACCGAGACGGCGTAGGTCAGCGCCATCCGCGCCGGCTTCCGCGCGAGCGCAGCGTACACCGTGTAGGCGAAGGCCCCGAGGTTCAGCACGTTCAGTATCTCGGGATAGCCGGCCCCGAACACCGGCCGGCCCTCCTCCAACCACACCCGTTCGGCCCGGACGCCGCGGTGCATCCAGTCGTCGGTCGACTCCTCCGGCGCGCCGAAGGCGACGGGGTTCAGGACCGTCCACCCGACCGCGACTGCGAGCAGGCGCCACGACCGACGGTACAGCGCGGCGAGCAACAGCGGACCGGTCAACAGCCGCGACCAGCCGCTTTTCGGATTCGAGTGTCTCGACCAGAAGCGCTCCCACGCGTCGGATGACATAGCTGATAGTCGGCGGCAACGTTCCTAAACCCGCCGACGGTTCGACACGCCTTTGAACCGAACCCACCGATTTTTCGACAGTGACGGACGGACGCCTCCACCGGTTGTGGACCGACCCCGAGCGGCGCCGCTGGCTGGCCTTCGGCGCGCTCGCGGCGACGTACGCCCTGGTTTCCGTCTATCGACTCTCGACGGCCGTGTTGGCCGACGAGTTGACGCGGGCGTTCTCGGTGACCGGCGCGCAACTCGGGACACTCCACGCGTCGTTCTTCTACGTGTACGCGGCGATGCAGTTGCCGGCGGGCGTCTTCGCTGACCGACTCGGCTCACGCCGAACGGTCGCCGTCGGTGCGGTCGTGATGAGTCTCGGGGGGTTCGCCTTCGCCTTCGCCGACTCCTACGTCGCGGCGTTCGCCGGCCGTGCGCTCATCGGCTTCGGCGGTAGCGTCCTGTTCATCGCCATCCTGCGATTCTGTGCGAACTG
>JBMCDV010000193.1:0-3694 GCA_048618255.1 Natronomonas sp.
CCAGAAGATAGACGACGCGGAGTACCACGAGTTGCTCGTCGAGGCCGGTCTGACCCGCGCGGAAGCCGAGTCCTTCGATTCGGTGTTGGCGACCGACAACCTCGATGACCTCGTCGAGTTCGCCGGCACCGGCCGCGTGGAGTCGGCCGTCGAGAACCTGCGTGCGGTGCTCGACGCCGCCGACGACTTCGGCGCCGACGAGTTCTGTACGGTCTCCCTGGAGACCGCCCGCGGACTGGATTACTACACCGGCGTCGTCTTCGAGTGCTTCGACACCGCCGGGGAGGTGTCCCGGTCGGTGTTCGGCGGCGGTCGCTACGACGACCTCATCGAGGGATTCGGCGGCCAACCGACGCCCGCAGTCGGCGTCGGCATCGGTCACGCCACCCTGAGCCTGCTGTGTCAGCGGGCGGGCGTCTGGCCCGAGGAGGAACTGATGACGGATTACTACGTCCTGACGGTCGGTGACACCCGCGAAGTCGCCGCCGATATCGCCCGTCAACTCCGGGCGTCGGGCAACGTCGTCGAGTCGAACCTGACGGGTCGCGGGTTCGGCGACCAACTCGGCTACGCCGACGGCATCAACGCCGAGACGGTCGTCGTCGTGGGCGAACAGGACCTCGCGGACGACGCCGTGACGCTGAAGGACATGGAGTCCGGTGACCAGAAACAGGTACCGCTGGAGGAGTTCCCCGGCGAGTACGACCGACCGACCTACGACGACTACTGAGTTCCCCTCTCAGGGCCAGATTCGGTGTGAGAGACTCGACAGCACCTCTTGGTCGGCGAAGGGCGTGTAGTCGTGTATCGTCGGCCGGAGGTCGTTCTTTTCGCCGAGATACGCCGCGAGCGTCGCGCTGTCCTTGTGGTCGTAGCCGCCGATGCTCCACGGTGGCCACAGCGTCAGGTGCTCGTAGCGTGCGCCGCGGCCGTCCCAGCGGGCGTACACGTCGGCGGCGCCGTCGCTGGCGACGAGCGCGAGCGTACCTTCGGTCGCCCGCATCGCCTCGACGTAGTCGGTGAGGTCCGCCGACCCCTGTCCGCGGTGGGCGCTGAACACGTTTCGGACGGCCCGATGGTCGGAGTACTCCAACAGCACGTCGCGGATTTCGTCCGGGTCCGCATCCGAATCGGTCATCGTCCGTGCGTACGTTTCACACTCGCATAAGCCTCAGGGTGGCAGCGAAACCGAACGCTGCCGTCGCGTATCGGTGGTGCTTTTCGCTATCCCGCCGAATCGATGCCCATGCTTCGGTACGTGACGACCAACGAGGGGAAAGTCAGGGAAGCCGAGGAGTATCTCGGCGGCGAGATTTCGGCGCTCGATTACGACTACCCGGAGATACAGGCCAACTCGCTTGAAGCCGTCGCCGCGGAGGGCGCCCGGTCGGCCTTCGAGTACGCCGAGGAACCGGTCATCGTCGACGACGCCGGGCTCTACATCGAGGAGTTCGACGGGTTCCCGGGGCCGTATTCGGCGTACGTCGAGAACACGCTTGGCATCGAACGGGTGGGTCGACTCGCGCGAGGGGAGGACGCCACCCGAGCGCAGTTCCGGTGTGTCATCGCTTACTGCGACGGCGAGGGCTTCGAGGCCTCGCCCGAACCCGTCGACACCGGCGAGCGTCGCGGACAGGACCTCTCGGCCGACGACCGGGCGGGTGCGACGACGGACGACACCGTCGCCGGAAGCGACCTACCCGTGAAACTGTTCGCGGGGGCCGTCCCCGGAACCATCGTCGAACCGCGCGGGGAGGGTGGCTTCGGCTACGACCCCATCTTCGAACACGACGGCACCACCTTCGCCGAGATGAGCGCCGAACGGAAGAACGCCATCTCACACCGCGGTCGCGCCCTCGGGAAGTTCGCCGAGTGGTACGCGAACCGCCGAGTGGATTAAACGGCCCGGATAGCCCGCCCGTAGCTTTAGGGCGGTCTCGGACGGCAACCGGGTATGGCAGTCGATGGAACCGCGCTCGTAACGGGCGCGTCGGCGGGAATCGGGAAGGCGCTGTCCGAGCAGTTCGCTTCGGGCGGCCACGATGTGGTCCTCGTCGCACGACGCGAGGAAAAACTCCGGGCGCTGGCCGAGAGGCTCGAAGGCGACCACGGTATCGAGGCCAACACGGTCGTTCAAGACCTCTCGACTCGGGAAGCGCCGGCGGAGTTGTACGAGGAAACCGAGCGCCGGGACATCGAAGTCGATGTGCTCGTCAACAACGTCGGCATCGGAACGCAGGGCGCGTTCGTCGACAACGACCTCGACCGGGAACTCGACCAACTGCAGTTGAACGTGGTGACACCGACTGAGTTGGTCCACCGCTACGGCAGGGATATGGCTGACCGGGGCCACGGCGGCGTCCTGAACGTCGCCTCGACGGCCGCGTGGTTCCCCGGGCCGTTCATGGCTATCTACTACGCCTCGAAGGCGTACATGAAGAACTTCTCGGAGGGCATCGCCGAGGAGCTCCGAACGGAGGGCGTCACGGTGACGGTGTTGTGTCCCGGCCCCGTCGAGACGGAGTTTCAGTCCCGCGCCGAAAACGAGGACACGCCGCTCGGAAGCGGGTCGATGCAGGACGTCGAGATGGTCGCGGAAGCCGGTTACGACGGACTGCAGGCGGGCGACACCGTCGTCGTCACCGGCTGGAAGTACGAACTCCTCACCCGACTTTCGAACGTCCTCCCGAATCGCTTCACCGGACAGGCCGCAAAGAACCTCAACACGCCCGACTAACTGCGAGGGTCGCTGTCGGGACCCGGATACGGCTCCTCGAAGACCAGTTCGTAGATACTCTCGGGGTCGAAGAGTCGCTCGAAGGCGTCCGGCGGACGGACGCTCACGTCGATTCGCCCGCCGAGCGCCGCGGCGGCCTTCGCACCCAGCAGTCGCTGGTCGAGGGAGACGACCTGAGTGGCGTTCCCGCGATAGGCGGCCGCAAGCGCCGGATGGTCCCCTTCGGGTTGCTCGACGACGACGACCCACTCGTCGAGGCGCTCGCGCCAGTCGGCGGCCAGCGACTCGTCGGTCAACTCGGCGACGACTGCCTCCGCGTCTTCGAGTAGCCGGTCGGTCGCGACGGGGGTGAGCCACGAGTGCGCCCGGAGGATATCGAGCGTCGCCCGCGAGGCGCCACCGACGAGGAGGTCCGCCGCCAGCACGTCGGCGTCGGCGACGATTCGAGTGTAATCCGGGTCGTGGTCGTTACCGGTCATCGCGTCGCTCCCGGAGCGTTTCGGTCACGTCCCCAAGCGAGACACCGTAGGCCTCGGCCCGCTCGAAGAGCTCTTCCCAAGACATACTCACCACTCGTAGTTCAGGAACGAAAAGCGCGGCGCCCGGGAACGGAGTCCCCACCAGACGGCACCGGCCAGAAAGGCGACGCCGACGTTGGTGAGGACGGCCAGACCACCGACCGAGGCGACGAACAGCCACCGGTCGGTCGACGCGAACGCC
The DNA here is from genome assembly GCA_048618255.1 of Natronomonas sp. Classification (GTDB taxonomy): domain Archaea; phylum Halobacteriota; class Halobacteria; order Halobacteriales; family Haloarculaceae; genus Natronomonas. The sequence goes on from JBMCDV010000193.1 coordinate 3,458, forward strand.
GTCCGGGTGAGCGAGGCCGCGACGACGACTAACAGCACGCCGAGGAGCGCCATCGGGAAGGCGACGAGCAACCCGGCGAGAACTGCGAGGGCGGCGTACAGACCGCCGGCGAAGACGTTGGCCGTCGCCGTGCGGGCACCGAAAGCGCGTTTGCCGGCGAGGCCGCCGGAGCCGTGACACATCGGAAGCGCGCCGAGCGGAACCGCGAGCAGATTCATCGCCCCCATGCTCTCGGCC
>JBMCDV010000194.1:0-3683 GCA_048618255.1 Natronomonas sp.
CGCCCGAGATGGCCGATCCCGCCGCGTCGATCACCGTCGCGTAGACGAGATACGCCAGGACCGCGTAGCCGACGGTTGTGAAGGGGACGATGGCGAACTGGACGGTCTCGCCCCCGTAGAGAACAGCCGGGTTCCACCCCGGGGGGAGTTGGGTGAACTGGACCGTCAGCCCGGTCACCGGACCGGTAGCGGGACCGAACAGGCCGCCGACGAACCCGAGTACGAGGAAGTATCCACCCGCGATGGCCCCCGCGATGAGTTTCGTTCGGCGCTCGGCCGGTTCCGGGTCGGTTCGAAACACCGCCCACGCCGCCGCCGTGAGCCACAGCACTGGAAACACCCAGTACGTGGTCGGCGTGCTGTCGGTGAAATACCCGTACAGAAGCGAGAGGAGAACGAGGGAGTTCGCCGTCGCAACCGTGTAGACGAGGGTCCGCTGGCCGGCGTCGTCGAGCGCACTGAAACGTCGCGTTGCGGCATCGAACATCTCAGATGGCGAGGGCGTCGACGACGACGGCGACGAGGACGAGTCCGAGATAGGCGTTGGAGGCGTGGAACGCCCGGAACGCCGCCGATTCGCTTTGCTCGCGGTGCAGTCGGACAACCGTGTACAGGAACAGCGCCCCGAGAGCGACCGTCGTCACACCGTAGAGCCACCCGAGGTCGGCCAACTCCGCGAGGACGCCCGCACTCAGAAGCGTTGCCCCGAGATACAGGACGATGTGCTTTCGGGTCTCGGTCTCCCCGCGAACGACGGGCATCATCGGGAAGCCACCGCGCTCGTAGTCGTCCTTGTAAGCCAACGCGAGGTTGTAGAAGTGCGCTGGCGTCCACAGGAAGATGACGCCAGCGAGCGCGAGGCCAGCGGGACCGACCGTCCCGGCAACGGCTGCGTAGCCGATGAGCGCCGGAAGCGCGCCGGCGGCGCCACCCAACACCGTATTCTGAACGGTGTTCGGCTTCAACACCAGCGTGTAGACGACCGAGTAGAACATGATGGCGGCGAGTCCGAGCGCCGCGACCAGGAGGTTCACCGAGAGGAACGCCGCCAGCGAGCCGACGGTCAACAGGCCGCCGAAGGCCAGGGCGTTCCGGACCGGAACCTCGTGGGTCGCGACCGGCCGGTCGGCGGTCCGCTCCATCCGCTTGTCGATATCGCGCTCGAGGACGTGGTTGAACGTTCCGGAGGCGCCGATAGCGAGGACACCACCACCGAGGGTTGCGAGAACCGTCCGAACGGTCGGCGTGCCCGCCAGCGCCATTCCGGCACCGGCGACGAGACACAGCAGCCACATCAGCCGCGGCTTCATCAACTCGAAGTACGCCCACGCGGTTGCCTTCAGGCGCTCGACGCCGAACAGCGTCGGTGCGACCGAGCTGTCGTCGATTGGCTCTTCGGCGAGAGACGGTTCAGGCACCGCCTCGGGGGCGTCGTCGGTTCCGGTTTCGGCCTCCAGTTGCCACGCCAACGCGAGGACGAGGGCGCCGAATATGCTCATCGCGACGACGAGATGGAGGCCGGCGAAGGTGTCACCGGTCGCGACGAACGCACCGACGGCGACCTGCGTCGGATAAAGGAGCAGCGCCGCACCGAGGGCGGCCTTCACGCGGCGGCCGACGCGGTTCCACCCGACGATGGCCGAGGTGAGGACGAGCAGTCCGACGACGGCCGCCGCCGCGCGGTGCAACAGCGCGACGAGAACCGCCGGGTCCGAGAGGTCGCCACCACAGAGCGGCCACCCCGAACACGCCGCGGCGGCGTCGGAGAGGGCTGCCGTCGCGCCGACAACAACGAGGACGTACACACCGACGACCGCCGCCGCGAGCAGCGCGGTAATCGAAGGGCGGCGAATCATACGCGAGTATTGGTGTGGTCATACTTAGGCCCCGCGCTTCCGGGGCCACGTGCGGGAAGTCAGCAACTATTTAGTCCGGTGTTCCTAACCGGCCGGTAATGAGAGTCACGCGCACCGTCACGGCGGCGCTCGCCGGGCTCGTGCTACTCGCAATCTCGGCTGACCCCGTGTTCGCACAGAGCCAAGGCGTAGAGCAGATAAACGATCTCAACGCGAAACTGCTCGCAGTTGCTATCCCCATTGCCGTCCTCGTCGAGGTAATCCTCATTTACGCAGTTGTCAAGTTCAAAAACAACGACGACCCCCAGCCGACCCACGAGAACCGCCGGCTGGAGATTACGTGGACGGTGGCGACCGCCATCGTACTCCTGTTCGTCGGCTTCGCCTCGTATCAGGTGCTCGCCGTCGAGGAAGTCGGAAACCCCATCGACAGCGAAGACCGCATCGAACCACAGGTGTCTCAGGACCTCGAAGGGGCCGTCGGACCGGTGGAGTCCGAACAGAATGAGGCCGTCGAAATCGAAATCGAGGCGTTCCGCTACGGCTGGCGAGCGACCTACGAAGGGACGGACGTAACGACCAACAACGAGATACGCGTCCCGACGGATAGGCCAGTGTACCTCCACATCACCTCGGACGACTGGCTCCACATGCTGTCGGTGCCGGACCTCGGTCTGAAGCAGACCGCCTTCCCCGGTGAGTACAACACCATCAAGACGGTTCCCACCGAAACCGGTGAACACCAGTTCTACTGTACGGAGTACTGCGGCATCGGCCACTCCCAGATGAACGGGAACTTCGTCGTGATGGACGGCGACGACTACGACGAGTGGTTGTCCGACCAGCAGTCCGAGTAACGTTCCGCGCGTTCTCTCCCGTCACCATCCGTTTTCCGTGTCGATAGCGACCGCCCTCAGTTTCGGGAGAGCCGTCGGCTTTGGGAGGGTTTTTACCCCTCGACTCGAATGACCCGCGTATGAGTGTTGACCACGACGACGGACACCACGGTGGCCACGAACACCACCTGCCCGCGGTCGAGGACTGGCCGCGCGGCTTCGGTGAAGCCTCCTGGTGGCCGTTCATCACCGCCCTCGGTGGCGCCGGGTTCTACATCGGCGCGGCCCTGTTCGTCCTCGGACGCCCGGAGTATGGCATCGTTCCCCCGACTATCGGACCGGCCGCCTTCGTCATCAGTACGTTCCTGTTCCTGACGGGGCTGTACGGCTGGCTGTATCACGCATTCATCGTCAACTTCTGGGAGGGCGAAGCCGACGACTTCGGCTTCCCGTTGAAGCTCACGATGCTGTTGTTCCTCGGGACGGAGGTCGCGACGTTCGGTGCCGGCTTCATCTACTACTTCTTCATCCGCGGTGGCGAAGTGTGGACCGAAGAGGCCCTGCCGGAACTCGTCGTCTCCGGCGACGTTCTCAGCTCGCTCGTCATCGTCAACACCCTCATCCTGATTGCCAGTTCGTTCACCATCCACTACGCCCACCACGCACTACTGAAGGACAACCGCAAGCGCTTCGTTCGACTCCTCGGTGCGACGCTCGTGCTCGGCCTCGTGTTCCTCGGTGGACAGGTGTACGAGTACTACGAGTTCATCGTCCACGAGGGCTTCACCGTCACGCAGGGCGCCTACGGGTCGGCGTTCTACGGACTGACCGGCCTCCACGGCCTCCACGTCTCGCTGGGTGCCGTCCTCATCGGCATCCTCTTCATCAGAGCGCTGTTCGGACACTACTCCGCGGAGAAACACGTCTCGGTCTCCACCGTCTCGATGTACTGGCACTTCGTCGACATCGTCTGGGTGTTCCTCGTCATCGT
>JBMCDV010000195.1:0-3680 GCA_048618255.1 Natronomonas sp.
ACGGAGAGTACGGTCTCGGCTGCCCGTTCGGTCTCCGGATAGCTCCCGTCGATGTCGACGTACGGCGGCTGTTCGTGGACGCCTCGTGGGTAGTACACGCCAGTCGAGATGTTTCCGTCGTCGAGCCACTCCGCGAGGGCCTCCCGGTCCGAACAGCGAACGGTGTACTGGTGGTAGCTGTGTCGGTAGCCGTCCGGTTCGACCGGTGGGCGAATCGACGGCGCCTCCGTCAGCGCCTCGGTGTATCGCTCGGCGTTTCGCCGCCGGCTCTCGACGTACGACGGGAGCTTCTCGAGTTGCTCCCGGCCGATGGCCGCACACATGCTCGTCATCCGGAAGTTGTGGCCGACGCGGTGGTGTTCGTAGCTGCTGTCGCCGTCGACCCGTCCGTGGTTGATGAACGAACGGGCGTGGGCCGCAATCGAACCGCTGTCGGTCGTAATCATCCCGCCTTCCCCGGTGGTCATGTTCTTCGTCGGGTAAAACGAGAACGTCGCCACGTCGCTGAGCGAGCCCACGGGGTCGCTGTCGATTGCCGCACCGTGGGCCTGGGCGGCGTCCTCGATGAGCGTGAGGTGGTACTCGTCGGCTAACTGCCGCAACGCCGGCATCGGGGCGGGCAGCCCGTAGAGGTGGACGGCGAGAATCGCATCGACCGACTCCGTCTCGAGTCGCCGCTCGACTGCTGCGGGGTCGAGGTTGTAGGTGACGGGGTCGATGTCGGCGAAGACGGGGGTGGCGCCGCAGAGTCGAATCGCGTTCGCAGTCGCGATGAACGTAAACGGCGTCGTCAGCACGCGGTCGCCGGGTTCGATGCCGGCGGCGACGAGCGCCGCGTGCAACGCCGTCGTCCCGTTGGAGGTCGCGACGGCGTGGTCGGTGTCGCAGTAGTCGGCGAATTCCGACTCGAAGGCCCTGACTTCCGGGCCATCGGCCAACCGGCCGCTGTCGATGACGGCCTCCACCCGCTCGGCTTCGGCGGCGCCGACATCCGGGTCGGCTATCGGTATCGAACGCAGCATCGTTCGTCGGGAATCGGCCGACTCGTTACTCGCGGTTTTCGAGGGCGTCGTGTCCTGTGTCATGGTGTCGCGGGCCGCGCTGACGGCTTGTCAGGTGGTCGCCGCAATCGGGTTTTGTTATGATGCGCTTTCGGCGAGTAGACCGTTGCTTCTCGATTCGAGAACCTCTTTACCGTCCGATTCGGGGCTGTCTCGACCGCCGTGGCACGCCGGGATGGCCGTCGTAGCGCCACAGCGCGAACACCGCGAGCAGTAACGCGACCTCGGCGGTCAGGTAGACGGCTCCATCGGGGCTTAACATGAACTGCCACGCGTCACCGAGAATCGACCGCGTTTCGGCGAGAAATCCCGGCGATTCGCCGGACGCAGATTCGACGAACGGCCAGAGGAGAAACGACACGCGCGGGCCGCCGCCGAGAACCATCGGGTACACCACGTCGCCCGCGAGGTGTGTCAGATAGCCGATGGCGAAGGCGACACCGACGCGACGGCCGAAGGCGCCGAGAACGAACGCCACTGCGGGCAGTGCGAACACGAGCGAGTGAGCGAGCGTCTGCCCGCCGGGGAGGAGGCCGAACTCCCACGCCAGCGGCTTGTCGATGAGGTCGGGCAACTGGGTTGCGATAGCGACGACGACGACGGGTCGGCCGGACGGCCGCCGACCGTGTCGGAGGTGGCTCCACGCCGAATACCAGAGGTAGCCGACCGCGAGGTGTTCCCACGGGAGCATGGTCAGGCGTCGGCGGGTGCGACGTCGACCCAGACGTGAACGGTGCGGTAGGCGCTGTCCCTGTCGGCGGTTTCGGGAGCGGTGTCGACGTACAGGTGGTAGGTCAACCGGAGTCCCTCACCGGTCATCTCCGGTGTGACGGTGTGGCTTCGAGTCCAGCGGTCGCCGGGGGGGACCGTCGCGTCGAACCGCGCGAGTTCGTTCGACTCGACGGTCCGCTGTGACCCCTCGATTTCGACGACCCGGTCGAGGGTCACCACCAACACGTAGTCGGTCGTGGTGCCCTCGTGGTTCTCGATGCCAGCGGTGTAGGTCGCTGGCTGGCCTTCGGTCAGATTCGTCGGATAGCCATCGGCGACGAGTTCGCCGTCGTCGGTCTCGGTGACGAGATGGAGGTCGGTGAAGGATTCGCCGTCGGCCGGCACGGCGAGGACGAAGCCGGCGGTGGCGACGGTCGAGACGATGCTCAAACACAGCGCGAGCGTCACCGCCCGCTCGCCGAGAGAGCCGTGACGGAGCGAGCCGACGAGTCGCCCGACCCAGCGTCCGACGGGTACTCGAAAGCGGTGCTCCGCCGGGACGTGAAGCCGACGGACGCCGGCGACGACACCGGCGCCGACGATGTACGCACCGAGGAGGCCGGCGACGACTTGCTCCGTGAATCCGCCCGGGAACAGCGCGACGAGCAGGCCCAACAGCGGAACGACGACGAGACTCAATCCGACCGAGAGCGCGAACCGTTCCCCGACGGAGATTCGGGTCGGATACTCGAGCTCCGGTGCGGTCGACCGGTGAGGGAAGGCCGCCGAGACGGTGACGTATCCGGGGAGAAAGAACACGACCGGTGCGGCGAGAATCAGCCGAATCGGAGCACCCAAAGACAGAACACCTGCGAGGAAGGCACCGGCGAGCAGCCCCCACCCGGCGACGATGTCGAGCGGGACGCTTCCGACGGTACCGTCCCGCGCGTGCTGTGACTGCATCCGATTTTCGTCACTCATCTTCCGCTCCGGTTCTCGCCGCTTCGAGAGTCCGTCGTTGTGTTCCCCGACAGTTCGGTTCGCTCATCTTACCTGTTGGCGGCGGCCGTCGGCCTTTGTTATCACCACCATACCGCCGTTGGGTGAGAAGAGACGCCGAGCGATAGCCGAAAGCGGCCGAGCACGTCGAAAACAGGCCGTTGCAGGTCGGTTACCCAACCGTGTCGAGCGATAATCGCTGTGTAACAAAGTGCCGTGGAGCGGTTGGTGGCGGTAGAGCCGATCACGGGATCCGAAACGAGACTATCGAGACTGGTAATGTCTAACGAATCAAGCACACTCTCACAGGACGCCGCATTCGATTTGCTGAGTAACGCACGGCGACGACTCGCGCTGAAATACCTGCTCGAACAGGACACACCGGTCGGCATCGACGAGCTCGCGGCCCACGTCGCGGCGGTCGAAAACGACACCGAGGCCGAACAGCTCGACGAGAAGCAACGCAAACGGACGTACGTCTCGCTGTATCAGACGCACATCCCGAAGCTCGCAAAGGCGGGCGTCGTAGAGTACGACCCCGACGAGCGGACCGTCAAACTGAACGGGTACCCGCGGAAGATAACGTCGTATCTCTCCTTGGAGGAGCCGAGCGACGAGTGGCCGCGGTACTTTCTGGGAGTGTCCATCGGTGGGCTGGTTGTTCACGTTCTCTCGATGCTCTTCGTCCCGGCGTTCAGCGCGGCAGTCGGCACGGTCATCATACTCCTGTTCACTGTGTTGAGCCTCGTCTACTATCGGTCGTCGAGACGACGATTCCGGCCCGTGGTGTCGCGGGGGGCCGAGCAATGAGCGCGAACCTCCGTGGGGTGATTCGATGACGGACGACTGGGACGAAATCGGGTTCATCATCAGCTCGAAGTACCGTATTCGCGTCCTCAAGCGCCTCGT
>JBMCDV010000196.1:0-3672 GCA_048618255.1 Natronomonas sp.
TCCGCGTCACCGTCGACGGCGGGATGAAGACCGGCTACGACGTGGCCGTCGGCGCCTTGCTCGGCGCCGAGGAGTACGTCTTCGGCACCGCGCCGCTCGTCACCTCCGGCTGTGTGATGGCCCGACAGTGCCACGAGAACACCTGTCCGGTCGGCGTCGCGACCCAGCGTGAGGAACTCCGCCAGCGCTTCCCCGGCGAACCACAGCACGTCGTCAACTACATGACCTTCATCGCACAGGAGCTGCGGGAAATCATGGCCGACCTCGGCTTCGAGACCGTCGAGGAGATGGTCGGGCAGGTCGACACCCTCCGCCAGCGCGACGACGTCAAACAGGAGAAGGCGAAGAAACTCGACCTCTCGGCGATTCTCGCCGAACCCGCCGGCAACCAGCGGACGAAGACCGACCCGCAGGCCCACGAAATCGACGAGGCTCTCGACTGGGACCTCATCGAGGAGGCCGAGGACGCAATCGAAACCGGCGAACCGGTCCACATCGACAGCGACATCTCGAACGTCAACCGGGCGGTCGGCGCGACGCTGTCGAACCGCATCTCGGAGGCCTACGGTACCGAGGGCCTGCCGGACGACACCATCACCGTCGACTTCGGCGGCACCGCCGGACAGAGCTTCGGCGCGTTCCTGCAGGACGGCGTGACGATGCAGTTGACCGGTACCGCGAACGACTACGTCGGCAAGGGGCTCTCCGGCGGCAAACTCGTCGTCAACACGCCGAACGACGCCCCCTACGAACCCGAGAAGAACATCCTCATCGGCAACGTCGCGCTGTACGGTGCGACGCAGGGCGAGGCCTACATCAACGGGATGGCCGGCGAGCGCTTCGGCGTCCGCAACTCCGGTGTGAAGGCCGTCGTCGAATCGGTCGGCGACCACGGCTGTGAGTACATGACCGGCGGCGTCGTCGCCTGTCTCGGCCAGACGGGCAAGAACTTCGCCGCGGGGATGTCCGGCGGCATCGCCTACGTACTCGACCGTGAGGGCGATTTCGAGGATAAGGTCAACTACGGCATGGTGTCGACGACGGACGACCTCGACGCGAAGGACCGCGAGATGCTCCGCCGACTGCTCGAGAACCACGTCGCCTACACCGATTCGGACCGTGCGGAGTACATCCTCGACAACTGGGAGGATGAACTGCCGAAGTTCGTGAAGGTGATGCCCGACGCCTACGCCGACATCATCGAGGAACGGGAGGAAGCCGACGTGCGGAACTCCCTGCCGGATTCGGCGACGCCCGACGCCGCCGCCGACCAGACGGGTCACGTCGCGAGCGACGACTAGAATCCCTCACTTTTTGCACGGGAACGCGGGTCGCGCGCCGAACGGCGCGCGGTAGTCAGCTCTCGCTACCTCACGCCTCCGGCGTTCGGCATCGGAGAAACGCCTCACTACGTTCGGCGTACATCGCCTGCTGTGGGTCAAGCATCCGCGAGCGCCTCGCGCTCGCGGTTCGCCGGCGGCGAGGCCGAAGGCCGAGCAGCCGGGTCGTTTTTCCCCACGTTTTTGCGACTGAGTGGTTCCGCGCCACCGGCGCGGAACCCGAGGGAGTAAAAAGTGGGTTTGTTTGGATAGGTTTGTCACAACGTTTTGTAGGTGATAGTGGCTCTGCTCGTGTGAGCCACACATGAGCAATGACGACCCATTCGACGGTTCTCCGGTGTCGCGCCGACGGTTCGTGCAACTGTCGGCGGCGACCGGCGCCGCACTGACGCTTCCCGGGAACGCGACGGCAGACGCCAGCGCCTCGGCGTTCTCGACGGAGTATGAGTACGTACTGAACCACACGCCCGAGGACTACGAGGTACCGACGCTGGTACGCTTCTCGGATGCCAGCGGCCCGACGGCGATGGAGGGGCTGCTCGACGTCGAGACGGAGACGATTACCTCTCCGGAGCCGGCAGGCTACGCCCAGTTGACGACGACACAGGCCTCGACCCTCGCGGAGTTGCCGTCCGCCTCGGAGTTCCAGTTCGCGCCGGGGTCGAACCCCTTCTGGCGAATCGGCTACTACCCGGCGGGGGTGTTTCCGGAACCGCGGCGGTCGGTCGACTACATCGGCTTCGAGCAACTGAAAGACGGCCTCAACGTGCTCGAAGAGCGTTATCCCGACCGGATTCGCGTGAAAACCGTCGGACAGTCTCCGGGTCACACCAACAACGTCACCGACCGACCCGACCCGAAGGGGATGTACGTCGTCGAGTTGACGAACTTCGATTCCACGACGGATTCCGAGGACAAGGAGAAGGTGTTCTTTTCCTGTTCGCTGCACGGGCTGGAGATGGCCGGCCGCGAGACGGGCGCTCGGGTGTTGGAGAACGCCGCTCGAGGCTCCGAACCGGATGTCGCAGGCAGCGACGCGAAACTCGAACCGCTGCTCGACGACGTGGTCGTCATCATGGGCTTTACCAACCCCGACGGTTGGGCGGTTCGGAACCCACAGTACGACTCCGGCTGGCAGACAAACGGCCCCGGGACCGGCCTGCCACGAGCGCCCGCCGCACCGCTTTTCGAACGCGGCAACGCCGAGGTGTACGACACGAACCGCCAGTATCCGGCGGTCGGATACATCAATCCCGCACACTTCCCGGCGGCGCCCGCGAACTACACCGGCAAGGAACCGACGTTCGTCAACGAGAAGGTCCCCGACGCCAAGGCGTTCGTCGACTACTTCCAGACCTACGAGAACCTCAACTACGGCGCCGACCTCCACGGCGGGCCGGTGTTCAACAACTTCGTGTTGGGGCTCATCTCACAGGACCAGTTCAACACCCGCGAACTCCACGAGGTCTACGAGATGTGCCTCGAAATAAACGACACGCTGGCGGAGGCGCTCGATACGTGGGAGACGGTCGGACAGGCCCGGGTGGACCTCGTCGGCGACCAACAGTTCTCGCCGGTGCTGTTCGGCGTCGTCCCCGAGAGCGCATTCGACTACGCCACCATCTACGACACCATCGGCTACACTGTCTCGGGGGCGTTCCTCGATTGGATGGCCCACCCCGAACCCATCGGGCTGGACATGACGACGCTGGACTTCGAGATGTCGTTCAACCACATGCTCGGCGGCAACGTCTACAATCCCGAGCTGTTCGAGATGGAGGTCACCGGCTACCGAGCGGCCATCCGAACCATCACGAAGTTCGCGGTCAACAACACCGACACGCCGACGACTGACGAGGAGTTCTCGACGCGAACCGAGACCGGCGACGACAGCGTCGCCTACATCACGACCGGCGAGGTCGGAAGCGAGGACGACGCCCTCCGTCGAACGGACGGGCAGATAGAGTTCGACTACGAGAACACGGAGTTCTACGAGACGACAGAGGAGGGCGAACTCGCCGTCGATGTGACCGAGTTCACCTTCGACGTCGAGGAGAGAGACCTCCACAGCATGGGCGTTCACCTCCACGGTGAGAACGTCGTTGCGGACCTCGCGCTCGTCTCGCCGTCCGGTGAGACGGTCCGGTCCTTCGAGGGCGTCACCGACGAGCGCGTCGGCGGCAAGTGCTGTGGGCTCCCGGAGTTCACGGTCAGCGACCCCGAACCCGGAACGTGGCGTCTCCGGGTGGCGAACCACCTGGACGTCAGCCGAACTGTCGAGATGAGTCGCTGGACGCTGGCGGCCCAGAGCACGCCCGACCCGACGACGGCG
>JBMCDV010000197.1:0-3670 GCA_048618255.1 Natronomonas sp.
GTCGAGAACTCCGTCCCGCGGAGCGCGCGACGCTCGCCCTCGGACAGCGACTGGAGGTCGACGTAGTCGCCGTCGACGGCCTCGGGGGAGTCCTCCCGGATGCGCTCTGCGAGGTCGGGCGAGCGGAACCACACCGCACCGTCGACGATTTCGCCGGGTCGTTCCACGAGGTCGATAAGCGACAGCGCAGTCACCGACTTTCCGGAGCCGGATTCGCCGACGATGCCGAACACCTCGCCCTCCTCGACGCTGAAGGAGACGTCTTCGACGGCGTTTATCTGGCCCTCCTCGGTGAAGAATCGGGTCGTCAGCCCCTCGATTTTGAGTTTCGGCGCCATCTCAGACGCCCCCCTCCCCCTCGATGGAGGGGTCGAGTGCGTCCCGGAGCCAATCGCCCAGCAGGTTCACGCCGATGACCGCCAGCACGATGGCGAGGCCGGGCATCGTCGCAATCCACCAGTAGGAGCGCTGGTCGCTCCGGCCGTCCGAGATGTCGGCGCCCCACGTCAGGTCGGTGCCGGAGAATCCGAGGAACGACAGCGCGGACTCCAGCAGGATGATGGCGGCCACCTGAATCGTCGCCAACACGATGATAGGCGTCAGCGAGTTCGGGAGGACGTGTCGTCTGATGATTCGCCAGTCGGAGGCGCCAGCGGAGCGTGCGGCCTTGATGAACTCCTCGGCACGGACGCTCATCGCCTCGCCACGGGCGACTCGGGCGAACCACACCCAGTTGACCAGGGCGACGACGAGCGTCACGGTTACCGGGAACGTAAACGAGGCCGGCATTTCGGCGACGTGTGCGGCTCGCGGTATCAACACGTTCGGGACGAGCTCCGACCGGGCGGCGTGGACGAACGGGTCCGGAATCGTCGTAGTGTGTACGTCCGAGTCCCTGAACACGCCGACGAGCGCGATAGCGAGGACGAGCGACGGGAACGCCAACATCACGTCGGCCCCGCGCATCAGCGTATCGTCGATTCGGTCGCCGAAGTAGCCGGCGACCAATCCGTAAGGGACGCCGATGACCGTCGCAAGCAACGCACCGAGTAGCCCGACGAGTAGCGATACGCGGGCGCCGTACAGCAGCCGCGAGTAGATGTCCTGTCCGAGCGCATTCGTTCCGAGGGGGAACGTCTGTCTGGCGGTTATCTCGACGGTCTCACTGCCCGACGGCGAGACGCGTTCCTCCGTATACGAGAACCCCATCGGCGGTAACTCCGAGAGGTCCTCGGTGCCGCCGGTCCCGATTCGTGTCGTCGTCGGGTCGTGGAGCGCGAGGAACGGCGCGAACGTCGCCACGAGGAACAGCAGCAACACGAGCAGGAGACCGAGCTGTGCCAGTCGGCTTTCCTTGAACTCCCGTTTCAGGCTCCGTCGGATACGTTCGGATATCATTCTGCAGTCACCCTCGGGTCGAGGTAGGCGTACAGCGAGTCGACGACGATGTTGATGAGGACGAACCCGACGCCGATGACGATGATAGTTCCCTGAATCGACGTCCAGTCGCGGTTGTTTATCGAGGTGATGAGAAAGCGGCCGAGGCCGGGCCAGGCGAACACCGTCTCAGTGATGACGGCGCCGCCGATGAGCGTCCCCAGTTGGAGACCGAGGACGGTGACGATGGGGATGAGCGTGTTCCGGAGGACGTGTTTGTACAGGGTGAGCGTCTCCGGCAGTCCCTTCGCGCGGCAGGCCGTCACGTACGACTGCCCGAGTTCCTCCAACATCCCGCTTCGGGTGAGTCGCGTGATGAGCGCGGTGAAGTACGTCCCCAGCGTGATAGCCGGTAGGACCAACTGTGCGGCCCACTGCCCGAGTTCAGAAACCGAGCCGTTCGACAGTGCGAACAGCGCCGTCCTGAGGCCCATCTGTCGACCCGTCGTCGGGATGACGTCGACGTGGACGCCGACGAAGATGATGAGCATGACGCCGAGCCAGAAATTCGGCGTCGAAATGCCGACAAGCGAGAATAGCGTCGCACCGTAGTCGACGGGTTCGCGGCGGCGGCGGGCACTGACGACGCCGAGGGGGATAGCGAGAACGATGGCAACGACGGTCGCGGCGACGGCGAGTTCGATGGTCGCGGGTAGTCGCGAAGCGACGAGGCCGGCAACCTCACGACCGCTGGACATCGACTCGCCGAAGTCCAGCACTACCAGGTCGGTGATGTAGTCGTAGTACTGGACGTACAGGGGTTGGTCGAGGCCGAGGTTCTCACGGAGGCGTCGACGCACCTCCGGACCCGCATCGGGCGGCAACAGCGTCGCAGTCGGGTCCCCCGGCGTGAGATAGCGCAGGAAGAAAACGACCGTCACGACCCCCCACGTGACGACTACTCCCTGGAGGAGGCGTTTTATCAGAAACTTTGCGAGACCCATTCTATCGCAATTCTTGCCGGCGGATTACAAAAAACCGCCGTTATTCGACGATTCGAGAGACGTGGACAGCGTGGTGCCGTCGGCCGTCACTCGGGGATGGTCCGTGCCTGCTGGAGCAGTTCGGCCAGTTCGTCGTTGTTGAAGTGCTGGAATGGACCCTCGGTGAACCACGGTGACATCGCGTAGTCGCCGTCGAGCGTCGGGTTCCCCCACCCGATGAGGAAGAACGCCGGCGACTCCTCCTGTTCGGCGAGGAGTTCGTTGACGAGTTCACCGAAGTCACGTCGGTTGGTGGTGCAGGTGACGTTCTCCAGTTCGTTGATTTGGTTGGCCGCGGTCTCGGCGACGTCAGCGTCGCGAAGGTACCGGCCGACCGGCGTGTGGAGTTCGATTTCGATGCCCGCGTGGCCGCTCTCCTCGACGAGCGCCTCGGCGCGCTCGGGGTCGTAGGGGTAGGGGTCGATGTCGGGGTTGTGACCATTGTGATCCGGGAGGGTCGGTTGGCTGGTCTGGTTTCCGAACTCGTTGAGAATGCTGTCGATAATAGACTGGACGTCAACGGCGAAATTCATCGCCTGCCGGAACTCCTGGCTGTCGAACGGTTCGGCGACGTCGTTCATCACGAGGAAGATGTTGCGCGTCGAGGGCACGTCGTCGTAGCCGACGCCCTCGGCCTCCTCGATGTCGGGGATGTCGTTCGGCCGGACGTTGGTGACGAGGTCAGAGTCGCCGGCGATGAGCGCGTCGACGCGCGGACCGTTTTCGGGAATGGCCGTGAACGTGACCTCGTTGGGGTCGGCCGCCTCGTCCCAGTAGCCGTCGAACTTCGTGAACGAGACGCGGGTGTCGTCGGTGTACTCGTCGAGTTCGTAGGGGCCGGTCCCGTTGAGTTCCGTGGCGATGTCGTTGTCGTCGTTTTCGACCCAGCTCTGCTGGAGGACGCGCCCGAAGACGGTCAGGTTCCGGAAGATAGTCGGCGTAACCGAATCGAGGTCGAGGACGACATCACCGTCCTCGACGGTCGCTTCGTTGATGTCGCCGAGGTTGCCGGCGACCTCGCTGATGTCAGGGTTGTTGGCCCGATTGATGGAGAAGGCAACGTCCTCGGCAGTCATGTCATTACCGTTGTGGAACTGGACATCGTCACGAATCGTGAGTCGGACCTCCTGTTCGGCGGTCCGCTCCCAGTCGGTGACGATGAGCGCGACGGGCCGGCCCTCCCGGTCTCGATAGAGGAACGGTTCGTACGCTTGGTCGACGATGTTGTACTGCGGCGTGCTGTTCTCGCC
>JBMCDV010000198.1:0-3667 GCA_048618255.1 Natronomonas sp.
CACGAAAGATGATTCGAGACGCAATTCGACCGGAAGTCGACCGCGCTGTCGGGCTCGCCGGCCCGTTCGTCCGCATGACGACGGGAAGCGACGAGTACGAACGCCTCCGGGAGCGGTTCGCTGCCGAGAGCGTCGACCGGACGATATCGCCGCTGTCGGACCCCGAGTTCAACGCCGAGCGCAGCGAGTCGATTCGACGGCTGATACGCGACCGCATCCGGAGCCTCACCCCCCCGAACTTCGTCCAACTGCTCCGCCCCGCCTTCATCGAAGACGAGTGGATGCTCATCGTCCTCGGTGCGGTACTCGGGTTCGCCGCCGGGTGGCTCCAACTACTGGTGGTGACCGCCGTATGAGCGACGACGAACCATCGGGCGATACTTCCCCATCCGACGACGAGACGACTGAGAACTCACTCGGCGGAACCGAGGACATCGAGGTCGATGTCGACGCCGTCGAGGAGGGCGATATGGCTCCTCGCGAGGTCGAACGCGTCTTCTCGCTCTTGGAGGAGGCCACTGCCGAAGACGCCCTCGAGGGCCGGCAACTCCAGCGCCTCCTCTCGATACTGGAAAACGCCGTCGCCAGCCCTTCCGAGACGAACCCCGAGACGTTCGCCGAGTTGGTGTCGATTCTCGAGGAGACCATCGTCGCACCCGACGACCTCGACGATGTGGACGTCGACGGCCTGCTGTCCGTCTTGGAGGAAGCCGTCGCCGGCACGACGGCCGCCGACTCCGAGAGTCTCGAAGAGTTGTTCGACGTAGTCGGCGAGGGACTCGCCGACCCGACGGCCATCGAACCCGAGGACGTCGAGCGGTTCCGTGCGGGCATCGAGGACGCCATCGTCGACCTCACTGACCCCGCCTCTGGCGGCCTCGGCGGGTTGTTCCCCATCCCCGGCATGGCTGGGACCGCTCCCGAGGACATCGCCGAGTCGGACGACACCTACGACATGTTCCGCATCGCGCGCATCGGCGCCGCGATGACACAGCGCGCGACGGGGTACTCGCTGGAGTCCGGTATCCGAACCGGTACGCGGATGGCGTATGCGGCGGCCAACGCCGAGTCGCCGGCCCGCCTCCTCACCGAGAGCCGTGCCATCGCACTCGACGAACTCCAGCGGGCGGGCGTCGACATCGGCGACGAACAGGCCGACTGGCTCGAAGCCCACGAGGACGACCTCATCGACAGCCGGCCGATAACGGCGGAGACACTCCGGGAGCGCGGCGAGCGGCTCCTCTCGAAGTCGGCGGAGATCGGCCGCGAGGAGACGGTTCACCCCGCCTTCCCCTCCGTCCTCGAACAACTCGCCGCCGACGAGGCGCGCATCCTGCGGCTGCTCGCAGAGGAGGGGACACAGGCGACGATGAACGTCCGCGACAAGAAACTCATTCCGTTCAAATCGACGCTCGTCGCCGAGAACCTGACGATGATAGGTGGCGACGCAGGCTGTCGGTACCCCGACCGAACGCCGGTGTACCTCAAGAACCTCGAACGGCTCGGACTCATCGACTTCTCGGAGGAACCGATAGAGGACCTCAAACAGTATCAGGTACTCGAAGCCCAATCGCACATCGAAGCTGCCCGCGAGGCGGCGGACCGACCGAAAGCGGTGTACGGAAGCGTCGCGCTGTCGTCGTTCGGTATCGACTTCTGTGAGACGTGTCTGCCCGTCTCGGTGAACGTCGAACGGCGGGAACGCACCTTCCGCGAGGAGAACTAGAAGGAGACCTGTTCGGGGCCGTTCTCGCCGATGGAGGGTGCATCGCGGTCGGAGTAGTTCTCCCGACCGATGGCGTTCTTCGACACCGCCGAGTAGGCCGCCAGTCGAGCGTCGTCGGCGTCCTCGAAGGTCGTATCGCCGAGGCGCCCCAGCGCCTCGCCGAAGGTTTCCTCGCCGTTAGGGACTTCCAGTTCGAGGTCGCCGTACTCCTCTATGAGTTCCGTCGCGGTCGCAGGATAGGTGTGGGCATCGATTCGGTCGTCGACGTTCGCGAGCAGTTGCATATCTACTCCTGTCTCGGTATCCTTCATGAATGTTGGCTATAATCGCCTTCCCCGAATATAAGGACATCTAGCAGACGCTTCGAGCGTCCGGACGGCGGAAGCGAGAGGGCTTTGACGGTCCCGCCCCGGTTTCGGGTATGGCCGTCGCGGACCTCCACGTACACACGACGAACTCCGACGGGACGCTGACGCTGTCGACGCTGCCCGACGCCGCAAAGCGGGCCGGCGTCGATGTCGTCGCCGTCACCGACCACGACCGGACTCATCCCGAGTTGTCGACGCCCGTCGCACACTTCGACGGCATCACGGTCGTTCACGGTATCGAGCTTCGAGTCGAAACCGACGCCGAACGGGTCGATTTGCTCGGCTACGGCGTCGAACGCACGGATGACCTCGACGCGCTCGTCGAGTCGCTCCAGACCGACCGCATCGAGCGCGGGCGGCGGATAATCGACTCCATCGAAGCGCGACTCGGCGTCGAGTTACCCGTCGAACCCCGTGAGGGACTCGGCCGTCCCCACATCGCCCGCGCCGTCGCCGAGGTCACCGACTACGAGTACGGCGAGGTGTTCGAGGAACTCATCGGCGACGGCGGCCCCTGTTACGTCGCCCGCGACATCCCCTCCTTCGAGACGGGGCGAGCGGTCCTCGGGGACGCCTGCGGCATCGTCGGCCTCGCACACCCCTATCGCTACGACGACCCCGAGGCCGCACTCGAACTCTGTTCGGAACTCGATGCAGTCGAGCGGTTCTACCCGTACGGCCGCGAGGTCGATACCCGCCCGCTGGACCGGGCCATCGAGACATACGACCTCCTCGCCACCGGCGGCAGCGACGCCCACGAGGAGACGCTCGGAAAGGCGGGACTGGCCCGCGAGGACTACCGGCGTTTCCGTGCGGCACTGTGACCGAGCGCTGGGTTCAAACCGCTCGGTCACGTACACCCGAGTATGCAGTGTCACTACTGTGATGAGGAGGCCGCCGTCGCCGTCGAGAAAGACCACATCAAGGTCGGCCTCTGTGAACGGCACCTCCGCGAGCGGATGGAGGAACTTTCGGACTCCGAGGCGCTCGAGGACATCGAAGGGCAGATAGAGGACGCCCTGGAGTAACCTCTTCGTCATCTCACATCCCGTCCCGGCGGCCACCGCCCGAACGGTCGGCAACTCTTTTAGCGCGCCGCGCGTTCGTTAGCCCATGCTCGACGACCAGACCTGTCTCGTAACCGGTTCCTCTCGTGGTATCGGCCGCGCGGTCGCCGAAGAACTCGGACGAAACGGTGCCGACGTCGTGGTGAACTACCGCTCCTCGGTGGCCGAAGCCGAAGATGTCGTCGACACTATCGAGGACGAAGGCGGCACCGCCATCGCCGTACAGGGGAACGTCGCCGACTACGACGAGGTCGAAGCGATGTGTTCGGAGATTCACGATGCCTTCGGTTCTGTCGATGTACTCGTGAACAACGCCGGTATCACCGTCGACAAGAAGTTCGAAAACATGACTCGGGAGGACTGGCAGCGGGTCCTCGACGTGAATCTGGGCGGGGTGTTCAACTGCACCCACTGTCTGTTCGATGACATCAAGTCGGCCGACGACGGCCGACTCATCAACATTTCGTCGGTCGTCGGTCAGCAGGGTAACTACGGGCAGGCGAACT
>JBMCDV010000199.1:0-3659 GCA_048618255.1 Natronomonas sp.
AAGCCGTCACGCCGTCGGTACGGTCGGATTCGATTTCGCCGCCGTCGGCAGCCGCGGTCGCATCGCCCGTCTGTGGCTCGATGCTCTCCACGAACGCCGCCTCGATTGCCCGGACCAACTCGTCGCGCTCGTCATCGGGAAGTCGCTCGTTCGGCTCGAAGGGGTCGACCGACTCCTCGGCGACCAGCGACGGCAGCGCGTAGTCGTGTTTCCCACGGCCGACGTGGGCGACGAGCCCTCGCTGGCGCAGCGCCCGGTTGACGGCGTAGGATTCGGTTCTGTCGCCCGACCCACCCGCGGCCGCGTGGGCCTCCTGTGGCGTCGTCGGGCCGTAATCTCGGTAGTGTCGGAGCATCTCGACGGCGATGTCGTCGAGGGAGTAGATTTCGTCCCGCAACCGGTCGACGAGTGGGTCGCTGGCTTTTTCGGTCGCAGCCGCTGTCGGCGAGCGTGGTTCACCCTTTGCGACCTCGGCGACGGTCGGTTCCGTGTCGTCGGTGGGGTCTTCGGCGCCGACCGAATCGATTCCGTCGAAGGCGTCCCCGAAGTTCGCCGGCCCCTCGGCGTCGTCGACGGGGTCGGCCTCCGGTTTCGCTCGCTCCGGGGTGTCGACCTCCCGGTCGGAGTCGTCTTCAGTCGCGGGTTCGCCGCCGATTTCGTCGCTGGAAACGGTCCGTGTGTGGCTTTCGGCGCCATCGGAGTCGCTCCCCTCCCAGCCGTTGCTGGCGTCGGGGACCTGCCCGGATTCGGGTTCTCGCTCACCGCTTCGGACGGCGTCCAGTTCCGCCTCGAGTTCGGGGTCGCGGCGAACCGGCTTTCGGGCGACCTCTTCGAGTTCGCTCTGTCGTCCCGGCGCGGCCGACAGCGGCCGGCCGGTCACTTGCTCCATCATCGCCCGCGAGAAGCGGTCGGCCATCTGCTTGAGGTCCTGTGCCTCCGACAGTTGGCGTTCGAGGTCACTAATCCGCTCGTCTTTCTGCTTCAGTTCGCGCTGTAACTCCTCGATGCGGTTTTCCCGTTGCTGTTGGGTCTCGGTTATCTCCTGAAGTTCCTCGACGAGGTCGCCGGAGACGCTCTTCAGTTCGGGTCGCTCGAAGTCGTCGAGGCCGGGCGTCGCGCCGGCGTCGAAGGTTCGTTTGCGCTCGAACTGGACGACGCGGATGTTCTCCGCCCAGTCGGTCATGAGGAAACACTCCCCGTCGTCCATCTCCTCGATGTGGTCGGCGTACTCGGTCCCGAGGATGCGGCCGACGACTTTCGTGTCGTTGTTCCAGGTCAGCCGATGCCAACAGAGCCAGTCACACTGCGTGATGAAGTCCTTCTTCACGTCGGCGGGGCGCTGGCTGATGCCGACGATGCCGAGACCGTGTTTCCGGCCGCGCTTGCCCACCTTGATGAGCATCCGGCCGCACTCGTCCATGCCGCCGCCTTCGGGGATGAATTCGTGAACCTCCTCGACGAGCATCATGAAGGGCTGTTTCAGTTTCTTCTCCTTGGCGAAGAGGTGCTTCGTCACCTCCGTCAACAAATCGCGGGCTTCCGATTCGTCTAAAAAGCTGGAGATGTCGAGGATTATCGGGACGTTCTGTTCGAGCGCCAACTCGGCGATTTTTCCGGCGTGTTCCTCGTTTACCTGCAGGTCACACTCCTCGTCGCCGCCGACGTGGAGGATTTCGTACTCCTCTTTCAGCCCGTAGTACTCGCCGTCGATGTCGACCGCGAGCAGACTGTAGCCGCGGTCGAGCAGTTTCTCGGCGACCACGCTCGCGCTGTTCGACTTCCCGGAACCGGACTTGCCGGTGATGAATCCCCGCCCGGTGAGCAAGTCGACGATTGGCAACTCGACGCCCGTTCCGGCGTCGTCGCCACGACTCACTTCTCCGACGGTAATCGTTTCCTCGCCCATTGGGAAATCGAAGACGCCCACCGCACATAGTTCTCCGTCAGACGACCGTCATGCGCGTGATTCCGCTATCGGTCGCTTCGAATGACCGCCCCGGCCGCGACGTCTTCGGTCACCGTCACGCCGGCCCCGACGACGGCGTCCTCGCCGACGGTCACGCCGGGTAACACGACCGCACCGGCCCCGACGAAGGCGCCGTCCTCCAGTACGACCGTCTCGAAGGTGTCCTCGCGGAACGTCATCCCATCGTCGTCCCGGTCGTGGGTGACGCCGACGACGGCGGCGTTGGGGCCGACCTGCACCTCCGACTCGATTCGGGCGTTCTCCACGTAGGCGTTGGCGTTGATGTCGGTCGGACCGTCGATGTCGGATTTCTTGATGGACGTGCGTTCGTAGATTCGGCACCCGGTGGCGACTTCGGAGTCGTGAACGGTCACGTACTCCCGTATCTCCACGTCCCCGAGCGTCGAGTCTTCGATGCGCGCAGTCTCGTCGACCGTCATACCGGTTCGACCGTCGGCGGAAAAATCAATTCTCCCGTCTCACTCCGCTCGGATGACGAAGTGGTCTTCGGCCTGCCGTTCCAGCGTCGACTCCTCGCGCAGTTTGGCGATGTAGCCGGTCGGCTGATTCAGGAGTTCGTGGTCGGCGTCGACGCGGACGAGGTTACCGATGAGTTGCGCAGACGGGGGCTTCTGGGCGGCCCCGCAGTCGTAGATGGTGATGAACTCGTTGCCGTCGGACGTCTCGTGGACGATGACGTGGGCGTGTCGGGGCAGGTGCCACGTCTCGTCGCCGGCGACGGCGAGGTGGTTCATACCGGCGGTTCGCCCCCGACAGGCAAAAGCCTGCCCACCCTACTGGAACTCCGAGAGGTCAGCCTGTCCCCCTCGTGACCGTTCGCGGTGGCGTTTTCGGATGTCGTGGCCCGTCTCGACATCGTCGTCGGCACCCTCCCACGCGTCCAGACTCGCCTGTTCCCGGTCGTCGAAGGAGAGATTCGAGACGCGGACGCCGAGTTTCCGCACGCGGTCACCCTCGAACTCCTCCAGGAGGTCGAGGGCGACGGCCTCGACGAGGTCGGGGTCGTCGACCGGCCCCGACAGCGACCGAGCGCGGGTGTTCACGTCGAACGGTGGTTCGACGACCTTGATGCCGATAGTGCGGTACAGCGCTCCTTTCGCGGTGGCGCGGTCGGCGACCTCCTCGGCCAACCCCACAACTTTCTCGCGTTTCGTCTCCGTGTCGTCGATCGCCTCGACGAACGCCGATTCGCTGGAGAGACTCTTCGGTCGGCCCTTCGGTTCGACCTCGCGGTCGTCATCGCCGCGTGCCTGGGAGTGGAGGTCCCGGCCCCGTTCGCCGAAGGCGTCGAGTAGCGTCGTCTCCTCGGCGGCAGCGATGTCGCCGGCCGTCTCGAACCCCATCTCGCGTAACTCCCGGGCGGTGACGGGCCCGACGCCGTGGAGGTCCTCGACGGCCATCGGCGCGAGGAAGTCCCGAACCGATTCGGGCTCGACCACGACGAGTCCGTCCGGTTTGTCCGCGTCGGAGGCGAGCTTCGCCGTCGTCATGTTCGGCGCGATGCCGACCGAGGCGACGACGCCGGCCTCCTCTTCGATGTCGGTTTTCAACTCGCGGCCGAACGCGCGGGCGTCATCCCACGCGAAGTCGCCCAAATCGAGGTACGCCTCGTCGATGGAGACGTTCCGGACGGTCTCGGCGGCATCGTCGAGGACCGCCTTCACGTCGTCGC
>JBMCDV010000200.1:0-3620 GCA_048618255.1 Natronomonas sp.
ACCACCTGGTGGGCGAACTCGAAGTGCCCATGCAGGTCGGCACGGTCGGCGGCCGCTCTAGCGAGCCCCTCCGCGATGACGTGGTCCGTCGACAGCGGCAGATGCGGCCCATGCTGTTCCGTCGACCCGACCGGGACGACTGCGAGCGATTCCTCGGCGAGGTGGTCGCCAGCCTCCGGCCACGTCGCGTCTCCGAGATACATGCTCGGGTAGTTGAGACCAGGGACAAAGAAGGGTGTCATTACGCAGTTCTGTAAAACAGGAACAAAAAGACGGCACCCGCGGCCACGCCGAGGAACTCGTAGGGCTGGCTGTGAAACGTCAACACCGCACTGGCGACGAACAGGGCGCCAGCTACCACCGCATAGCCCACGGCCCGTCCCGTCGAATCGTCCAGTCGTTCGGTTTTGACTCGCAGTTCATTCCGCTCGATTCGGTTCAACAGCCTGTCGGCCCGCGTCGGTAGGCGAGCAAGCGCCGGGACCGAGGTCCGAACGTCCGAGGTAATCTCCTCGGCGACGGTTCGGACTTCCTGCTGGAAGAGACCGTGTTCGAGGAGGAACGACCGGATGAAGGCGACGAAATCGAACTCGGGGTCGAGTTGCCGGCACACTCCCTCGGCGACGGTCCCCACTCGGATGAGCAACATCACGTTCGGCGGAATCCGAAACGGGAAGTCGTGTAGCATCCCGAACAGTTCGGTGAAGATGTCGCGCCAGTCGATGTCCGAGCGACCCTCGAGGTTCTCCATCGCGAGTTCGACGACGTGGCGGACCTCCGTTCGGTCGACCGTCGGCGAGAGCACGTCGAGCGCGACGAGGGCGTCGATGATACCGTCGGCGTCGCGACGCGCCAGCGACCGATAGAGGTCGACGATTCGCGCCTGCGTTTCCGGAGTGAGCCGCTCGCTCATCCCGTAGTCGAAAATGAGCAGTCGGCCGTTGTCGAGCACCGCGAGGTTACCCGGATGAGGGTCGGCGTGGAAGACGCCGTGTTCCAGCCCCATCGTGAGGTACACGTCGGCGATACGGCGGGCCATCTCCTCGTGGTCGACGCCGACGCGGTCGAGTGCGCCCTCGTCGGTCACCTTCCGACCGGTGACGTACTCCATGACCAACACCCGTTCTGTCGTCCGCGCTTCGTCGACCTCGGGAATGTACACCCGGTCGTCGTCGGCGAAGTTCTCGCCGATGTCACGCATCATCTCCGCCTCCCGCTGGAAGTCAAGTTCCTCGAGGATGATG
Source organism: Natronomonas sp. (assembly GCA_048618255.1). GTDB lineage: Archaea > Halobacteriota > Halobacteria > Halobacteriales > Haloarculaceae > Natronomonas. Next base: position 1,245 of record JBMCDV010000200.1, read on the forward strand.
CGCTCGAAGTCGTCGGCGATGTTTCGAACCGAGTACTGCTGACGCTCGCTGGCGAAGAACCCGACGACGGGGATGAGTCGCCTGATAACCCGGAGGTCACGCTCGATGCGGGGTTTCAATCCCGGGCGTCGGACCTTCAGTGCGACCGTCTCGCCGTCGACGGTCGCCGTGTAGACGTACGCTAACGACCCCCCTGCGACCGGGTCGAGCGTCGAGGCGTCGACCGCATCTCCGAGGTCCGCTTCGACGAGTTCGGCCGGGTCCTGTCCGGTTTCCTCGGGTACCTCGTCCTGCAGGGTCGCGAGGGCCTCGGCGTACACCGGCGGCACGATGTCGGGACGGGTCGACAGCACCTGACCGGCTTTGATGAACGCCGCGCCCAACCCCAAGAGCGTCTCGACCAACCGCTCGGCGCGCCGACGATGGGTCTCCTCGGAGACGTGTCGGGACCCGCCGAACAGGATGAACCGCCGTCGGTCCCGGAGCAACGCGACCGCAAACGGGAGGAGTCGGACGACGACTTGGAGGAACCGCCGGGGGAACCCTCTCATCTCTCAGCCAACCGAGTCTCGATGGAGTATCCGGACATACTTCCCGTTTGAACGTCCCCAGTCAAATACGTACCCGACGCCGGTTACGGTGCGCCCGCGACGACGACCCGGAGCCGTTCGCCGCCGTGGTTGTGCAACTGCCGCCACGTTTCGGCCCCGACGCGAATCGCCTCACCGGCCGAGAGCGTCGTCTCCGTCTCCGCCGGTTCGTCCTCGCTACCGCCCAACTGGACGGTCAGTTCGCCGTCGACGACGAGATACACCTCCTCTTGGCCGTCGCCCGCGTGGTCGTGGGCCTTCCCCTTCGCCGCGGGTTCGAGTTCCAGAAGCGTCACGCCGAGGTTCTCACAGTCAAGCGGCTCCCGGAAGAACCACATCCCGCCGTACTCCTCCGGAACGACGCTGTCGATGTCGTCGGTGCTCGCCGTCTCGTAGTCCATACCGTTTTTTCGCCCGGTTCGATATTAAACGTGGGCCAAAGCGTATATTCGACCACGGATAGCAGACCGGGTATGGAAACCTACTCGACACCGGGTCGAACCGCTTATCCACGGTTCCGCAGTGTCGCGGTACCCGCAGCGGCGCTCGTCGCCGTCAACATCGCCCTGATGTACGTCGTCGCCGCGACGCCGTTGTCGGCGGTCAACGACCTGCTGTTTTCGGTGCCGATACTGGGTTTCGTCGTCTACGGCGCGGCCCTGACGGGCGGGAACATCGCGGCCGAACGCGGACTCCAATCCGGTTCGATGGCGTTGGCGGCGTTCGGCACCCTCCTCCTGCAGGTCGCCTACGGCCTGTTCGGCGGTGGGATTCTCGGTCGTGCGCCGGCGGACCTCCGCGGGACGCTTCTGGCCGTCACGCTCGCCGTGACCGTCGCGATGACCGTCGCCATTACCGCCTACGTCTACCTCCGGGACGCCGAGTTCGACCACTGGAGTACGTGGTCCTTCGGCGCGTTCATCGTCGGCGCCGTCCTCGTGTTGGTCGGGTCGTTCGTCCCTGTCGTCTTGGCGCTCGGCTTCCTGTTCGTCTTCCTCGGGTTCGCGTTGCGGCTCGGTTACGAAATCTGGCACGTCAAAGCGAACTACGACCCCAACTCGGCGCTGAGTCACGCACTCGGCATCTACGTCGCGTTTACCGGTGTGTTCGTTCACGTACTTCAAATCGCACTCCGGATGTTCGCCGAGCGGTAGGGCGTTACTCGTCGGTTTCGAGTGCGGTCGCGATTCGCTCGGCGGCGCGGACGAGTCGCCAGAGGAGATAGGCGACCAAGACGAGGCCGACAACGACGGCCCCAAACAGAAGCCGTTGGGCGACGAGGAGGCTGTACAGCAGTGCGACCGCGGCGACGACGGCGACGATTGCGGGGCCGGCTTGGATGCGGTCCTGCGGTTTCGGGGAGGGCATGACTCCGGCCTCGCTCGGCCGGGAGAAAAGCGGTTCGGACCGAACCGTTTTACCCCCTCGGTGCACCACGAACGGATAGTAAATGCGCCAGTATCTCGACCTCGTCTCGGACGTACTCGCCGAGGGGACGTACAAACCCAACCGCACCGGCGTCGACACGGTCGCCTCGTTCAGCCACCACTACGAGGTCGACCTCGCGGAGGGATTTCCCCTGTTGACGACGAAGAAGATGGACGGCTACCGCTGGAACTCGCTCATTCACGAACTCATGTGGTATCTCTCGGGGGAAGAACACATCCGAAACCTCCGCGAGGAGACGAAAATCTGGGACGCGTGGGCCGACGAGGACGGCCATCTCGATACCGTCTACGGCCGCTTTTGGCGCCGGTTCCCGGTTCCCGACGACGCGGCTCGACTC
>JBMCDV010000201.1:0-3606 GCA_048618255.1 Natronomonas sp.
GTGCCGACGGTGTCGTCGTCATGCACGGCACCGACACGATGCAGTACACCGCCGCGGCGCTGTCCTTCGCGCTCGATACGCCAGTTCCCGTCGTCTTCACCGGTAGCCAGCGCTCGGCGGACCGACCCTCCTCCGACAACGTGATGAACGCCGTCTGTGCGGTCGAGGCGGCCAAAGCCGACCACTCCGAGGTGCTCGTCTGCATGCACGAAACCGAGTCCGACGACACCTGCGCGCTCCACCGCGGAACTCGCGTCCGGAAGAACCACACCTCCAGGCGAGACGCCTTCGAGACGGTCGGTGCGAAACCCCTCGGCGAAGTCGAGTGGGAGAGCGGCGAGGTGTCGTTCCGGCGGTCGGTGGCACCCCGTGGCGCCGTCGAGTTGGACATCGACGCCGACCTCGCGACCGACGTGGAACTCGTGAAGTTCGTTCCCGGGCGCTCACCGGAGACGCTCGCCCTCGCCGACGACGCCTCCGGGCTCGTCCTCGAAGGGACGGGACTGGGCCACGTCAACACCGAGTGGATACAGCGAATCGAGGAGTTGGTCGACGACGGCACGACCGTCGTGATGACGAGTCAGTGTCTGGAGGGGCGGGTCTGTGACCGCGTCTACGACACGGGGCGGGACCTACTCGAAGCCGGCGTCGTCGAGGCCGGGGACACCCTGCCGGCGACCGCCTACGTCAAACTGATGTGGGCGCTGGCGAACGTCGAGAGCGTCGAGGAGACGATGCGGCGACCCATCGCCGGCGAACTGCAGGAGCGGTCGGTGCCGTGGACCTGACGCGATGAGCGGGAAACCCGACGTGACGGTCCGACAGGCACGACACGAGGACCGCGAGGCCGTCGTCGCGTTCACGCGCGATACCTGGCCGGAGTTGGGCGGCGACTACATCCCCCGGGTGTTCGAGGAGTGGGTCGACACAGACGGCCCGACCCAGCGGACGTTCGTCGCGGTCGCCGACGGCGACCCCGTCGGCATCTGTCAGGGCGTCGTCCTCTCCGCCCACGAGGCGTGGGCACAGGGAATGCGCGTCTCCCCCGACTACCGCGGGGAGGGAATCAGTCCCGCACTGACCGAGGCGGTCTTCGCGTGGGCCGCAGACCAGGGGGCGACCGTCTGTCGGAACATGGTCTTTTCCTGGAACGCTGCCGGCCTCGGCCAGTCGCGGTCGATGGGGTTCGAGCCGCTTTCGGAGTTCCGCTGGGTCGAACCCGAACCGGACGGGACGGCCGACCCCGCTCTCGACGTACTCGCCGACCCGGCGGCGGCCTGGAGCGCCTTCCACGGCAGCGACGCCTACTACGAACTGTCGGGACTCGGGCTCGACCTCGACGAGTCGTGGGCGCTTGCGGAACTGACGCCCGCCCGACTGGCCGACGCCGAAGCGACACTGACCGTCGCCGACGGCGACGGCGTCCGCGGGACGACCTATCGCGTCCGAACGTTCGAGCGAGCGGAGGACGGCGAAACGAACCGGTGGGCCGAGTACGGCGTCGGGTCGTGGAGCGACCACGAAGCACTCCGCTCGTTGGCCGCCGCGGTCGCCCGCGACGCCGCCGACGCCGGCGCCGAGAAGGCGCGAATGCTCATTCCCGAAACACCCCGACACGTCTCCGATGCCGCCTACGCCCGCCAGTCAATCTCCGAGGAGCCGGATTTCGTCCTCGAACGGGATTTGACGCGGTACTAACTCTCGAAGGCGACCGACACGCCGATTACCGTCCGCTTCGAGGACTCCGAGGATGGAACACTTCCGGAGACTCGAACGGATGTACCACGCCGCACCGTGTAACGACGAGACCGAACCGACGCTACACATCGAAAGCGCGGGTGTCGCGGAACTCCGCATCGAGGTCGACGAGAGCTACCACCACGCCGCCGGCGGCGTCCACGGCTCCTATTACTTCAAGGCGCTCGACGACGCGACGTTCTTCGCGGCGAACTCGCTCGTCGAGGACGTCTTCGTGTTGACGACGGATTTCCACTTGCAGTTGACCCGACCAGTCTCGACCGGCGAACTCGTCGCGCGGGCCGAGGTCGTCAACGACCACCCCAAACAACTCATCGCCGACGGTGTCCTCGAGGACGGCGAGGGGAACCAACTCGCCCGCGGGACGGGCACCTTCGCCAAGAGCGGCGTCGAGTTGGACGCCGAAGTCGGCTACGAGTAACCGACGGCCAACTCGGCCGCCGGCTAAAAGACGCCTCCGTCCACAGGGCGAAGGTTTTTGATAACACGTCACAAGCACGTCTCCATCGATGAAGTACTACCGACAGGAGCCGCTCCGGCACGTCGGCGACGTACCGGCGATGGGGGCCGAACGCTACGGCGAGAAACTCGCCTTCGAGTACCGCGGCGAGGAGTACAGCTACGCCGACGTGGAGGCGCGGTCGAATCGGGTGGCCAACGCCCTCGCTAATGCGGGCATCGACCCCGGCGACCGGGTGGCGCTGTATCTGGAGAACTCCCTGCAGTTCCCCGAGACCTTCTTCGGTGTCATCAAGGCTGGCGCGGTGGCGGTGCCGCTGAACCACCGGATGGACACCGGTCGGCTGAAGTACATCCTCGCAGATGCCGAGGCGGCGGCACTGGTCACCTCGCCGGTGTTCCCCAGCGTCGGCACCGAACTCGCCGAGGAAGTGCCGCTCGCGTTCATCCCCGGCGGTGCGGAGGGACTGGAGGACTACGACGAACACGTCGATTCGGCGTCTCCGGAGTTCGACCGCCCCGACCGGGAGTTCGAGGACGTGGCCGTTCAGTGTTACACTTCGGGAACCACCGGCGACCCCAAGGGCGTGTTGACCACCCACGAGAACCTCCTGTCGACGGTTCAGTCCTACACCTCTCGCAGTGGCTCGGACCCCGAAGAGGACGTGGCACTGTGTTTCCTCCCGCTGTTCCACATGTACGGTCTCAGCGTCGTGATGCTCACCGGCCTCTACAACGGCGCGACGGTCGTCCTCCGGACGATGCCCGTGGCCTCGGAGTTGCTGTCGGCCATCACCGAGTTCGAGGTGACGCAGTTCGCCGGCATCCCCGCCGTCTACATCGAGATGCTGTCCGAGATGGAGGACAATCCCGACAAATACGACGTTTCGAGCCTCGAGACGCTCGGGAGCGGCGCCGCACCACTCGCCGACGACACCCGCCGTCGCATCGAGGACGCCTTCGACACGCCGCTGACGGAGGGGTGGGGGATGACCGAAACCTCACCGGCCGGCACTACCTCCTCGACGTACGGCGTCCACAAGGGCGCCGGCTGTATCGGCCAGCCGCTACCCAACGTCGAGTTGAAGCTGGTCGACCCAATGACTCGAGACCTCAGAGTACCGTCCGAGGCGCTCGACCCCACCTCGGCGACGACGCTCGAAGACCACGGCATCGACCCCGACGACGAAGAGCAGGTCACCGGCGAACTCGCCATCCGAGGCCCGCAGGTGTTCGAGGGGTATCACGGCCTCCCCGAGAAGACCGCCGCCGTCTTCGACGACGAGGGGTGGTTCTACACCGACGACATCGCCCGCGTCGATTCGGACCGCTTTCTGTGGATGGTCGACCGCGCCGACGACATGCTCATCGTCGGCGGCGAGAACGTCT
>JBMCDV010000202.1:0-3585 GCA_048618255.1 Natronomonas sp.
GTCGCCCCGGTGACGAGTATCATCGCAGGGCCGTCCGGTCGACGAGTGCGACGACGACGAACCGCCGGTCGGCAGTGGCTCCGAACGCCCGCCGAAATCCGGCGTAGACTGCCGTGCCGGCGATGGCGCCGACCCCGGTCGCGATGATGACCGGCGGGACGGCGAATGGGTCGAAGCCGCCGGACCCGAGCGTCGCGAGCGCCACGCCCAACAGGAGGAGATTCGCGAGGACGGCACCGACGACGGCGACCGCGCCGCGGCGGACGATGTCGTTCATTCCCACACACCCGACACTGTTCGGACCGACCGAGAGCGGACGCGCTTCGGTCGAGTAGTCGCACTGGTTGGAAGGGATGACACGGTATCCGTACGGCGGCGGGCGGCTTATATGTCCTCACGAGGGTGTTCGATAGACCTCGGACACCTTCGTGAAACAGTACGTTTTACCGGTCGGACCCGAATGAGGCGATATGGAACCCCTCCACAGTCGCCGTCGGTTCCTCGCGTCGGTCGGCGCGGCCGGATCCCTCGCCGTCGCCGGCTGTTTCGGCTCCGATACCGGGTCCAGCGACCCGGAACCGGTCGACTCACAGTACGACCTCTCGGTGACCCACGACATCGAGTCGTGGGACCGCTACGACCCCGAGTGGGAGCCACCCCAAACGTCGCCGACCGAAGCGACCTTCGGGACCGAGACGGTCATCGAGAACCTCGAAGTCGGCTGGGACCTCGAGTTCGCCGACAGCGGCGAGGTGTTCATCTCCGAGCGCGTCGGCCGAATCAGCCGGTACTCAGCGGGCGAACTGGAGGCCGTCGCCACGCCCGACGACGTCATCGACCACGCGGATTCAATCGAGAACCCGGAGGACAACGACTGGTGGGCCGGCGGCAGCGAGGGCGGTTTGCTCGGCATCGCGCTGCACCCGAACTACCCCGAGGTGCCGGTCCTCTATGCGTTCTACACCTATCAGGCCGGCGAGGAGGACTACCGCAACCGGCTGGTGTTCTACGACCTCGAGAACGACAACGAGGAGACCGTCGTCATCGACGACATTCCCGGCCACCGAATCATCCACAACGGCGCGCGGCTGGCGTTCGGCCCGCGGAACTACCTGTGGGTGACCACCGGCGACGCCGATATCGAGGGAGTACCGCAGAACCTCGGACGACTCGGCGGGAAGGTGCTCCGGTTGAACCCCGACGGCACCGCTCCCGAGGACAACCCCGGTCTCGAGGACCCCCGCGTGTACACCTACGGCCACCGGAACCCGCAGGCGGTGACGTGGCTGCCCGACGGGACGGCAGTCGTCTCCGAACACGGCCCGCAGGCGCGCGACGAGGTGCAGATACTCGAAGCGGGTGGCAACTACGGGTGGTCGGACGTCCGTAGCGGCCCCGACGACGACAGCTACGAGTCGTATCCGGACCACCCGGACGTGGTTCCGCCACTCGTTCACACCGGGGGAACGGCCTGGGCGCCATCCGGTGGCGTCTTCTACACCGGCGATGCTGTTCCCGCCCTGCAGAACCGGTTCATCAGCGGCGGACTCATCTCCCAGCGGCTGAACGTCGTCTCGATTTACGACGGTGACCCGCCGGATATCGGTGGCCAACGCTTCGACGACGACTGGCTGTATCCGGAGTACGACGCGGTTTCCCACTCGCTGTTCGAGGACGAACTCGGTCGGATTCGTCACGCCGAACAGGGGCCCGACGGGGCGCTGTACGTCGTCACGTCGAACCGCGACGGCCGCGCGACCGAGCAGTTCCCCAAGGAGAGCGACGACCGTCTGCTTCGCATCGTCCAGGAGTAACTCACCCCTCGAGCCGTCTCCGGAAGGTTCGCTCCGGTACCGTCTCACCGAACAGGTCTCTCTTCACCTCGTCGACCGGTTCGTAACCACGTGCCCGATAGAACGACGACCCGATGTCGTTCTCCGCGAGCACTCGCAACTCGACGGTCTCGTGGTCGCGCCGGCGACACCACGACTCGAACCGCGAGAGCAGCGCGGTCCCGACGCCGTCGCCCCATCGGTCGGGGTCGACGTAGATGGCTCCGAGGCGTGCGACGGTCGGGGACTCGCCGGGGCCGCCGCTGACGTACCCGACGACACCACCGTCGTCGGCGACGAAGTAGGCGACGTCCTCGCGTCGGGCTTGCGTCCGCGTCGCCTCCGGGTCGTACCACTCGGCCATCGCCTCGTCGATGACATCCGGTGGCAGGAACTCACCGTAAGCGGCACGCCAGGCCCGCTCTGCGACCCGTCGGATTCCGCTTACATCCTCGGAAGTCGCTTCTCGGACGGCGACATCGCTCATACGCTCTTCGGGACGGCGTCGATTAAAAAGCTAGTCGGCCGCCCGTCCTTCGTTGACCGCGTACTCCCGGGTCACGTCGACGAGCGCCTTCCGGTACTCCGACTCGTCGGGGTCGTCGGCCAACGAACGGAACGTCCGTTTGAACCTCGACAGTGACACGTCGGGGGCGTCGGCGGCGGCGGCGTGGGCGAGGTCGTACAGTCGGTGGCTATCGTCGATGGCGTCGTGGCGTTCGAGCAAGGCGAGTGCGAACGCCGCGTTGACGGCGGTGATGTCGGGGTCGGCGGCGGGACTCCACCGTTCCCACTTGCCGGGGGCCGGCGGCGGGGAGTCGGCGACCGCCCGCGCGAGCGACGACTCCATGAAGGCGACCAGCTTCTCGGTCGGGCCGATGTCGAGAGTGATGTCGTCGGCGTAGATGTCCTTCATGTGGTTGGCGATTTGATAACAGTGCGAGAGTTTACGACGCTCGACGCTCTTGCCGGCCAACGCGAGAAACAGCGCTTCCTCGGTCGACTGGAGGTGTGAGGGGTGTTCCTCCTCGTAGCGCGCCATGTGTGCGAACTCGTGGAGGGCGAGTTCCCGAGCCATCGCGGAGGTGGCGGCTCGTCTGGAGACGAGCAGTTCGTGTCGGTCGTCGTAGTGGCTCGCGACGGTCCGCTCGTCGGGGTTCTCGCGTATCTTCACGACCACCGGGAGGTCGAGGTCGTACTCGGTGGCGAGCAGGTCACGCGAGCTTAGAAACGGTTCGGCTGGCCCACGTCCCGTCACGCGAACGTCCATGTCTACCGTTACCAAGGCCTTGTCCCGTTTGACTCTTGCGCCGGCGGAAGCGTCGCCGGCAGGCGGAGGACGTTGGCGACCGACGGATTCCGTGTGGAACGTAACCATGGGCTGAAATTCCCGAACGGCCGCGTTAACCACGGAGAAACACTATCCTTTTCACCCTGCTGTCGATAACTCACTGTATAATGGGCCGACGCAAAAAAATCGTACAGGAGTGCGAACGGCTGATGAACAACCCGGAGAACATCCGGAACATCGCCATCGCCGCGCACGTCGACCACGGGAAGACGACGCTGACCGACAACCTGCTGGCTGGTGCCGGCATGATTTCCGACGACACCGCCGGCCAGCAGCTCGCGATGGACACCGAGGAAGACGAGCAGGAACGCGGTATCACCATCGACGCGGCGAACGTCTCGATGACACACGAGTACGAGGGGACGAACCACCTCATCAACCTCATCGACACGCCGGGCCACG
>JBMCDV010000203.1:0-3583 GCA_048618255.1 Natronomonas sp.
GTGGCTACGTCGTCAGTTCCCGCGACATCACCGACCGGAAGCGAGCCGAACGACGACAGCGCGAGACGGAGATTCGCCTCGAAGAGCTCGCAGCGAACACCGACGACGTACTGTGGATGTTTTCCGCCGACTGGGACGAATTGTTGTTCGTCAACGACGCCTTCGAGGAACTCTGGGGAATGCCCGTCGAACACGTCGCGGCGGACCCGACGAGCTTTCTCGACGGCATCCACCCGGAGGACAGAGACCGCGTTATCGAGGAAATGCAGCTGCTATCGAAGGGGATGCCACGGACGATGGAGTACCGCGTCAACGCCGAGAAGGACTATCGGCGGTGGGTCTGGGTACAGGCACGCCCCGTCGTCGAGAACGGCGACGTCGTCCGAATCGTCGGCTTCGCACGGGACGTCACCGACCGCCGACGCCGGGAACGACAACTTCAGGTGATGGACAACCTCCTCCGACACAACCTCCGCAACGACATGAACGTCATCCTCGGACACGCCGAGTTGGCCCGAAAGCGAGCCGACGGTACGATTGTGGAGGGGATGGAGACCATACTGGAAACGGGATGGGAACTGCTCGAAACCGCCGAGAAGGAGCGAGAAATCGTCGACGTGCTCGTCAGTATCGGCGACGTGGAGTGTGTCGACCTCGCTTCGACGCTTCGGGCCAAAGTCGAGGAACTCCGAGCCCTAACGGCATCGGATGCCACCATCACCGCGGATACGCCCGCCTCGACCGAAGTGCTCTCGCTACCGGAGATAAACCGCGCCATCCACGAATTGCTCGAGAACGCGATTAGACACGCCGACGGCCCTCCGAACATCGAGGCCGAACTCCACGTCGAATCGGAGGACGCCGTCCTGAGAATATTCGACAACGCTTCGCCGATTCCTCGAAACGAGTTCGAACCGCTGTTCGGCGAAGAGGAGCCAAGCGACCTGTATCACGGCACCGGTCTCGGTCTCTGGCTCGTCTACTGGATAGTCGACCTCTCGGAGGGAACTCTCGAGTTCGAGTACGTCCCCGACTGCGGCAACTGCGTGACGGTGCGACTCCCGCGGGCGGAGTGAGGCGGGTCAGTCGCCGTTGACTTCCGATTTCAACTGGCCGAACTCGGCGACTCGTTCGGCGTGGGCGTTGTGCTGGTGGATGGACTCGTCGTTGGACTGCTCCATGTAGACGACTGCGTCGTCGGGGAGGTCCGGATACGCCTCGACCAGTCCGTCGGCCATCGCGCGAACGCAGTCCTCGACGAACTTCGCGTCGCTGTGGCTCTCGAAGGTCATGTGGTCCTCGTCGGGGCGCTTGGCGAGGTTGTAGATGCGTGCGCTCATCGAATCCCGAGCCACCTCGATGAGTCGGTTGAGGTCGACGCTCGGAGCGCCCGAAGTCTCGACGGTCAGCGTGGCGTGGCCGCGCTGGGAGTGACCCGGCTGGGGGACCTCCTCGAGGAACGCGTCGACGGTCTCGCGGTCTACGTCGAGGCCGGCGAGCACGTCACGGGCGCGGGATTCGCTCATGCCCTGCGAGCAGGGACACACCGTCATGCCGACGACGTGACAGCCGATTTCCTCGCGAGTGCCCTCCTCGGTAGCGGTCGCCGAGGCGATGATGTCCGCCGTCGCCTGCGTCGGGCGGTTCGTCGCCGGCGTCTCCTCGCGAATCATGTACTCCGCTTCCATCCGAACTTCGGCTTTCGTGGTGTAGTCGTGTTTCTCGAGGAGGCGTTCGGCCACGTCGCCACAGACATCCTCGACGCGCATCGCCGGTTCGGAGACAGCCTCCTCCAGCATCTCGTCGACGACCTCCATGTTCCGGCTCATGTCGGCGCCCTTCCGCCAACTCGGGAGGTCGACGAACACCTCGAACTCCGCCATCAACACGATGGGACGGTCCTCCTCACGGTGGAGCTTTACGAGCTTCTCGACGCCGGTCACGCCCACGCGGTTGAGACCGACGCTCACGTCAGGACTCGACGCCTGTACGTCCGGCAGCTGCTGACTCATTGGTATTTAAAACGTCGGGAACGCCGTTAGGGCTTTCGAAAGGGGCATTCGGTCGATTGCCGCTACTCCAGTTTGCCGAGGGCGGTGAAGAACTCCAGTGGCGGCCCCGCGATTCTGACGGGGTCGTCGGCGCGGCGCAGTCGGACGTTCGTCGGTGGGTCCACCCGCTCGCGAGTCCGGCCGTCGGCGACGACGAAGGCGTGGTCGGCCTCCTCAACGCGGACGACGATGTCGGCGTCCAGCGGCGCGGCGAGGGAGGGCATCGGTCCCTCCGCACACATTTCGGTGACGACGAGCGTCGCCACGTCTGGGTGGACCAGCGGTCCGCCTTCGCTGAGGTTGTACGCCGTCGACCCGGTCGGAGTCGACACCAACACGCCGTCGGCGCGGCTCCCGGAGTACAGTTGCCCGTCGACGCGCACCTCGATGCCGATGCCGTTGGTACGGCCGCGCTGGGGACCGAGAATAGACACCTCGTTGACCGCCGCCGGCAGCGACCACCCCTCACCTTCGGCCTGGACCTGTGGGAGTTCCTGATACCGTCGGTCACCGCGTTCGAATCGCTCGACCTCCCGCTTGACCGTCTCGACGGCCTCTCCGGGCGAGACGGCGTTCAGAAAGCCGACTTCACCGAGGTTGACGCCCATGACGGGCGTCGGCGTCACCTCGCGGGCGGCAAACAGGAACGTTCCGTCGCCGCCGATGGAGACGACGAGGTCGCAGTCGACGAACTCGGCGACGGTCATCCCCTCGCGGTCGAGGCTTGCCGCCGTCGCCGCGTCCAGGGAAACCGAGGCGTCGACATTTCGGCGTATCCGGTCGGCGAGCTCGGCGGCCCGTGGGTTGTCCTGTTGGGCGACGACGCCGACGTGCATCGGCGGTGCTTCGCCACCCGACGACAAAAAGCCCCACGGACTGCGATTCGACGGGTAACATTAACGTTGTAGCGAAATAACACGCTGATGTATGCCTGAGTCGCGGGGGCGAACATGAGCGACGAGGACGACTGGTTCGAGAGCGCCAGCGACGAACCGTTCGAGGACGGCGACGACGAACTGTTCGAGGACGACTTCGCGACCGCCTTCGAAGGCGGCGACGGCGACGGCTTCGAAAAGGAGTTCGAATCCGAGATTCCCCGACTCGACCTCGGAATCGAGGGACTCGACGATATGATTCAGGGCGGCGTCCCCGAGCGGTCGCTGCTCGTCGTCATGGGCGCCGCCGGGACCGGGAAAACCACGTTCGGCCTCCAGTTCCTCCAGCGTGGCATCGAAGACGGCGAGAAAGCCATCTACATCACACTCGAGGAAGACCAGGAGGCCGTCGTCCAGGCCGCAACCGAGAAGGGATGGCCGTTCGACGAATACATCGAGGACGACAAACTCGCCATCGTCGATTTGGACCCCATCGAGATGGCCAACAGTCTCGCCTCCATCCGCGGTGACCTTCCCCGACTCGTCGACGAGTTCGACGCCCAACGGCTCGTTCTCGACTCCGTGTCGCTACTGGAGATGATGTACGACAACCAGGCCGAGCGCCGTACCGAGGTGTTCGACTTCACCCGCTCGTTG
>JBMCDV010000204.1:0-3564 GCA_048618255.1 Natronomonas sp.
GTACAGCGGCCGTGGGTCTGCCACGGTAATCGAGAGGTCGGTCACGAAGATGAAGCCGAAGCCGATGGCCGCGATGATGGCGCCGACGAGCAGGCCCCGGATCGACGACGCGACGACGTAAGCGGCCACGAACATCCAGTGTGAAAGCGGAGAGATGAGCACCGTCTCGATGTACTCGTTCCACCGACCGTGGAAAATAGAGAAGGAGGCGTTCTCGAAGGAGTTCGAGACGACGCCGAGCACGACGAGACCCGGAAGGATGAAGAGGACGTAGCCGCCCTCGATGTCGCCGGCCCGCTCGATGGTGCCGCCGAGGACGACGCCGAAGACGGCGAAGTACAGCACGTTCGTGATGATCGGCGGGACGAACGTGTTCTTGGGTCGGCGGACGAATCGCAGTATCTCCCGCTTCAACAGCGACCGGAAGCCGACGCCGAACGTCGAACTCACTGGTGAATTGCCCCCAGTTGTTCGGCCTCCTCGTCGGTCCGGGTCATCTCGACGAACACCTCCTCGAGGGAGGCACGCCGGATATCGAGGTTCGTCACCTCGTATCCCTCGTACTCCAACGCCCGGAGCAGCGAGGGTGCGAGGCGACCGCCGCCCTGTGCGGTGACGACGAGGGCGTCGCCGTCGATTCGCGCCTCGACGACGCCGTCGAGGTCGATGTCGGGGACCGAAGACGGTGCATCCGCCAGCGTCAGATACAGTTGGTCGGTACCGCGCGACCGGAGGTCGTCGGGCGTCGCCACCTCGACGACGCGTCCGGAATCGACGATGGCGACGCGGTCACACAGCCGTTCGGCCTCCTCGATGTAGTGGGTCGTCAGCAGAATCGTCGTCCCCTCGGCGTTGAGTCGTTCGATGACACCCCAGAGGTCACGCCGGAGCTGTACGTCGACGCCCGCCGTCGGTTCGTCCAGAATGAGGAGGTCCGGATTCGTCACGAGCGCCCGCGCCAACAGGAAGCGGCGCTTCATGCCGCCGGAGAGCCAATCGAAGCGCGTGTCGCGCTTGTCGTAGATACCGACCGTCTTCAGCGCCTCCTCGGCGCGGCGTTCGGCCTCGTCGCTCGGCACGCCGTGGTAGCCGGCTTTGTGCTCCAGTACCTCGTGAATGGGGAAGAAGCGGTCGACGTTGAACTCCTGTGGGGCGAGGCCGATGCGGTCCCGTGCCTCCTGGTACTCGGTTTCGACGTCGAAGCCGAACACCTCCGCGGTACCGCCATCTTTCCGGACCAGTCCGACGAGCACGTTGATGAACGTCGTCTTGCCGGCGCCGTTCGGTCCCAGAAGACCGAAGAACTCCCCCTCGTCGACCTCGAAGGTCAGTCCATCGAGGGCCACGACGTCCCCGTAGGACTTCCTGAGGTCGTCGGTGCGTATCGCGGGTTCCATATCAGGAAGGGGCCGCTTCGGCCGGTTAAGAGTGCTGAAGCCGGACGCGGCGTGTCACCGACCGACGCGGAATTTAAACTACCCTACATTGTCGGCGACGAACCTATCCGAAGAACTCGCAACGAACGCGTATGGATAGACGGGAGTTCGTGACGGTAGCCGGCAGTATCGGTCTCGCCTCGCTGCTCGGAACCGGAACGGCAGCCGCGGCAGCCGAAGACGGCTACACCAGAGAAGGACACCGCGTCGAATCGTTCGACGGCGTCGAGATACCCGCGACCCTGTTCGTCCCCGACGGAGGCGCCGACGCGGTCATTCTCGCGACTCACGGCTGGGGCGGTTCGAAATCCAGCGTCGAGGGGTACGGCCCGTTGGTGACCGACCACGGCTACGCGCTCGTCGCCTTCGACCAGCGCGGGTTCGGCGACTCGACGGCCGAAGTCGGGCTCTCGGGACCGAAAGAAGTCGCCGACGTGTCCGCGCTCATCGACTTCGTCCGCGAGGACGACCGCATCGACAATGCCGCCGACGGCGAGCCGAGAGTTGGAATGCTCGGTGCCTCCTACGCCGGCGGCATCCAGTTGAACGCCGCGGCGGTCGACGACCGCATCGACGCGCTCGTCCCAGTCGTCCCGTGGCACGACCTCTCGTTTTCGCTGGTGCCCAACGGCGTTCCGAAACTCGGCTGGACGACGCTGCTGTACGGCGCCGGTATCGCCGCCGCCCGCGGCTTCGAGAATCCCGACCAGGAGAACCTCCAGCGTGGCGTCTCCCCGCGACTCCACGAGATTTACGCGAAGTCGATGTCACAGAACCGCCTCCCGCCGGAGGGTGAATCGTTCCTGACGGTTCGCTCGACGGTCTCGAAAGCCGACCGAATCGACACGCCAGCACTGGTCGTCCAGGGGCTTCCGGACACGCTGTTCACGCCCAACGAGGGCCACCGCATCGTCGAGGCGCTCCGTGAGGACGGCGTCGATTCGCGGTTCGTGCTGTTCAACGGCGGCCACACCGGGACGGAGACGGCCAGACCCGACGAACAGGTGAACGAAATCGAGTCGATGGCCCTGTCGTGGTTCGACCAGCACCTCCGTGACGACGGTGACTCCGGCATCGCACCGCTGACGTACTGGGACATCCAGAACGGCGAGTTCCGGGAGGCCGACGGCTTCCCACCGAGCGATGCCGACGAAATCGAGGCGTCGCTTGCGGACATCGCCGGCGAGGGACAGAGTCCGATCATCAACAGCGTCGCCCCCACGTCGACGAGCCACTTCAGCCCCGAGAACACCGATGCCGCGCCCGTCTCCGTCGCCGAGTTTGACCTCGCGGTCGGCGACAACATCGAACTGCTCGGCACGCCCGAACTGTCGCTTTCGGTGACGCTCGTCGGTGCCCGAGCGTTCCTGTTCGGAAAACTGTATCACGTCGCCGACGGAGAGGCGACGCTGCTCAACAATCAGGTCGCACCGGTCGCAATCGAGGGCACACCCGGCGAATCGCAGACCGTCGAGTTCGAGCTCGTCGGCACCCAGCGCCACCTCGAATCGGGCGACACGCTCCGGCTCGCGCTGGCCTCGACCGACGCCGGGTTCACCTCCGCCCGCGCGGGGACCGGCGTCGTCGTCGACCACGCCGACTCGACGCTGACGCTCCCGATTCGGGGACGCGACGACGGTGACGATGGGGACGATGGGGACGACGGTGACGAGACCGGCGAGGTGAACGTGACGCGTACCAACGGCGGGTCGGTGTTCACCGGTGGGGCACACGACCGTCACGAACTGACCGTCGACGGTGGGCCGGCCTTCGTTCGTGACCGCGTTCCCGACGGCTGGATTGTCTCGGAGGCCGACCACCCCTATACGCGGACCGCACCGCCCGAGACGAGCGAGAACTACATCGAGTTCCGCGGCGCGGTAACCGACGACGACCGCGGCTACATCGCTCGTGCGCCGTCGGATGTCGACCAGACGAACGTCTACACGTTCGGCCCGGTCGAAGTCAGCGAGGACGGCGAGGAGTGGCGGACGCTCTCTGGAACCGAAAAGACAGTTCTACTCGTCGGCGCCGATGCCTGATTAGCGGCCGAGTTTCGCCCGCGAGATGCCGACGCCGCCCGGCGTGATGATGATCTGGTCGTCGTCCTTCTGGACGATGTCGCCGC
>JBMCDV010000205.1:0-3561 GCA_048618255.1 Natronomonas sp.
ACGATGGCCAGTCCGCCGGTACCGGCGAGTACCTGCATGACGAGGCTGGTCTGGTCTCCTTCCGCTATCTGTGACTGGAGCGAGTCGATTCGGTTATCGGAGCTGTTCGACGCGTCGGCTTGGGCGGTGAACGCCGTCTCGTCGGGCGTGCCACCTTCGGTCTCGTAGCTTACCGTCACCGCCCCGGCATCGATGGTGTCGGCGGTGGTTCCACCGGTAAAGTAGGTCGCGAACTCCACGCGGACGGTCGTTCCGGCGGGGATTTCACCCTCCTCGGGCGCCAACCGAACCTCGCCCGCGCGGTACTGACGGTCGAAGGAGGTTGACTGACTCCCCTCGACGAACACCTCAATCGAGTCGGTGTCGAGGATGGCAGCGTCCGTCCCCTCGATGACGATTTCGGGATTGACCGCGGTTTCGCCCTCGACGGTGAACTGCCCGTCGACGGTTATTTCGTTTGGCGTTTCGGCGTCTTCGCCGTAGCCGGCGAGGGTTCCGTCGAACTCTCCGCCAACCTCGACATCTGCGGCGGCTACTCCAGCGAAGACAGAACAAAACAGAGTCGCGACGACAACCACCACGGCAACCCGCTTTGCATCTCCGTACAGTCGTGTCATGGACAGTATTCACCCGACACGGAGGAGATTTAGTTCTTTGGCAACCGCCTGCCGACGTACGCAGGGCTTGGCGCGCAGAAACTTACAGAATCCAAACAAAAACGCGCTTCAGCGAACGGTTATACTTCGTGCTACCGAATGTCAGTCATGGGCACGGAATCGTACGTCCCCGTCTGTGACCTCTCCGACCTCGAAGCCGAGGGTCGGACGGTCGTCTCCGAAGACGGACAGGCAATCGCACTGTTCTACCACGAGAAAGAGGTCTACGCCGTCGACAACCGCTGTCCACACATGGGGTTTCCGCTCGTTCGCGGCACCGTCGACGAGGGCGTGTTGACCTGCCACTGGCATCACGCCCGGTTCGAACTGGAAGAGGGCGACACCTTCGACCCGTGGGCCGACGACGTACAGACGTTCCCCGTCGAACTCCGCGACGGGCGAGTGTTCCTCGACCCCGACCCGGAACCGACGGTCGACCCGGCCACGCGCTGGCGGAACCGACTCGCCGACGGGCTTCAGGAGGACATCCCGCTGGTCATGGCCAAAGCGACCATCGGGCTCGACGAGGAGGGGATGGGCTTCGAGACGCCCCTGAGAACCGCGGTCGATTTCGGGACGAAGTACCGCGCTTCCGGATGGGGACGGGGGCTGACGACGCTGTCGTACATGGCCGAACTGTATCCGCAGGTCGGCGGTCGGGACAAACGACGGGCGATGTTCACGGGCGTCAGGGAGGTGGCCGACGATGTCGCCGGCGAGGCCCCCCGGTTCCAGCAGTACGCCTTCCGGAACCGCGACCTCCCGAAGCCCCGACTGAAATCGTGGTTTCGGGAGAACTGCGAGGTGCGAGACGCCGACGGTGCCGAACGGACGCTCCTGACCGCCATCGACGCGCTGTCGCCCGAGGGAGTCGTCGAGATGCTCGTCGCCGCCGCGACCGACCACCTGTATATGGACGCGAGCCACACGCTGGATTTCCTCAACAGCGCTCTCTCGACGCTGGAACATCTCGGCTGGGACGACCACGCCCCGGCGGTGCTCGCCTCGACGGTACCTCGGTTCACCGACGCGACACGCTCGGAGGAACTGTCTTCGTGGCGCCAACCGGTCGATATCGCCGCGCTGTGTTTCGACGCCCACGACCGACTCGATGACCTCGTCGCCGCCGGGCGGAGTCGCGAGTGGACCGAACCCGATGGGTTCGTCGAGACGCTGCTCGCGGATGATCCCGACGCGATAATCGAGGCGCTGTGTGATGCTATCGCCGACGGCGCGACCCAGCGGGAACTCACCGATGCCGTCGCCCGTGCAGCCACCCGGCGGGTCGCGTACTTTGCGACCAACAACGAGTTCAGCGACTGGGACACCGTCCACCACACGTTCGTCTACGCCAACGCGGCCCACGAACTCGCCGCCAGAACCGACGCAACGGAACTGTACCGCGCCTGCTTCGACGGTGCGATGAGCGTCTATCTCGACCGGTTCCTCAACAGCCCACGCGCACCGGTACCGGATGCAGACGGGGGACGTGCCCCCGAGGCGATTCGTTCGGAAATCCTCGATGCCCTCGACGAACAGGGCGGGGTCAACCGCACCGCCAGTCTCGTCGTCGAGCACTTCGAGTCCGACGGTGACCCCGCCGACCTCGAGCGCGTACTCGGCCGTGGGCTCCTGCGGGAGGATGCGGATTTCCACACGCTCCAGAACGTTGGTGCCGCGTTCCGCCGCTTCGACGCCCTCGAAGCGCCCGACGAACAACGCCTCGCGTTGGTCGCGACTGCTCGGTACCTCGCCGCTCACACGCCGACTCGCCGGGAGTTCGAGGGAACGTTCTCCATCGCAACGCGTCTCCACCGTGGCGAGCGACTCCATGAGGCGGAGTGAGTTCGGTCCCATCCTGGTCGCACGGCGAACCACGCTCATGCCCGAGGGCATCTCGACCGTGAGACGGTCGACCGCCTCGACGACCCCGACGCCGAACTTATCACCGAACTAACCAACATTGACGAACCCGAGAAACTGACGCTGTCACACTGGCGACCACGTGGGAAGTAGCGAAACTGGCGGTTTCCTTTTCGCGGACGCGCCGCTACGGAGACAGTCACCGCAAAAATCGATTCGAAGTCGCGTTACTCCTCGTCGTCCTCGTCGTCGATATCTTCGAAGTCCGCGTCGACGTACTCCTCGCCGTCGCCGTCCGCGCCGCCGGGACCCGCACCGGGGCCGGCACCGCCCATGCCGCCCATACCGCCCATGCCGCCGGCACCGGCCGCACCGCCGGGGCCGCCTGCGCCCGCAGCACCGCCTGCGGCCTGTTGTTCGTACATCTGCTTGCCGATTTCCTGTAGTTGCTCCGAGAGGCTCTCGGTGGCGGACTCCAGCGCCTCGGTGGCCTCGTCGAGTTCGTCGCTGTCCACCTCGGCGTACTCCTCGAGGGCTTCCTCGACGCGTTCGATTTCGGATTCGATATCGGACTGGAGGTCGTCGTCGATGTCCTCGTCGTTCTCATCCAGTAGCGTCTCGGCGCGCTGCGTGGCGGCTTCGGCTTCGTTGCGCGCTTCGACGAACGCCCGGCGTTTCTGGTCTTCCTCGGCGTGGGCCTCGGCTTCCTCCTGCATCTCCTCGATTTCCTCGTCGGAGAGGCCGACGCCACCCTCGATGGTGATTTCCTCGGAGTTGCCGGAGCCCTGGTCCTCCGCGGAGACGTTGACGATGCCGTTCTCGTCGATGTTGAACGACACCTCGATTTGCGGCGTTCCGGCGGGGGCCGGCGGGATGCCGGTCAACTGGAAGGCGCCGAGCAGTTCGTTCTGGTCGGCGATTTCGCGTTCGCCCTGGAAGACGCGGACGTTGACCGAGGTCTGATTGTCCGCCGCGGTCGTGAATATCTTCGACTCCTCGGTCGGGATGGTCGTGTTCTTCTCGATGAGGCGCTCGAAGAGGC
>JBMCDV010000206.1:0-3511 GCA_048618255.1 Natronomonas sp.
CCGTTGGCGTACGGCAACCCGCAGGTGACCACCGCGGGCGTCTCGGTGGGAAACTCCTCGTGCATACAGGAGTTCCCGTCCGTCAGGGGTAAAACAGTCCCGTTATTCGGCTTCGCCGTCGGGGTCGACGACCGCAGCCATCGAGGCGACTTCCGAGGGGACGCTCCCCACGCCGAACCACCCCTCGGGGTCCCGTCGGAGTATCGACCCCGCCGTCGTTCCGGCGTAGACCCGTCCGTCCACGGCAGTAAACGAGAGGACGAACTCGCCGGGACCGCCGGCGTACTCCACCGGCCGAATCGTCTCGCCGTCAGCCGCTTCGAACAACGCCGCGTCGGTGCCGTGGGGGCCGTCCCACGTGTGCGGCGGCCCACCCGTCGCCGCGGCGTACAGTCGCCCCTCGTGAACGAAGGCCTCCCGGAAGTACCGGTGGTCGAGACCGGAATCCAGCCGCGTCCACGTCCGACCCGCGTCGTCGGTGCGATAGAGGCCGTCGCCGGTCGAGGCGACCCACCGGCCGTCGTCGACGACGAGGGCGTGGTGGACATCGTCGTGGACGCCCTCGCGGCGCTCACTCCACGTCTCGCCGCCGTCCTCGCTGTAGTGGACGCCACCGACCTCGATGCCGGCGACGAGGCGGTCCTCTCCGGCGGCACGGAGCGCCCGGACGTGGGCCTCGTCGCGGTGTCGCGGGGTGTGCCACGATTCCCGGGAGGGGAGTGCCTGAAGGCCCTCGCACTCGGTCCAGGTCTCGCCGGCGTCCGTGGAGCGATAGAGGTGGGCGGGATGTGTCCCGACGAAGAGGCGCTCGCCGACGGGGTGTTCCAGCACCGAGTACACCTCCGGCCGTGGCGTCTCGATTCGCGTCCACGACCGCCCGGCGTCGAGCGAGCGGTACAGCCCGCCTCGCGTCGCGGCGTAGGTTCGGGGCCCGAAACTTCGAACCCGGAGCACCCGGTCGCAATCGAGCACTCGAACCGCCTCGTCGAGCTCGCTCGGAGCGCCACGGAAGACGCCGTTCCGCGTCCCGAAAAGCAGGTTCATGCGTGGCTCCTGTACGCGGGGGGTCTTGACCGTTCCCCCTACGCGAGTTGGTCGATATCGGAGAGGAACTCCCGCAACATCGGCCGCGTGACGTGGGGCATACAGACGACGCGGGCCTCGTCGGCTTCCGTTCGGGAGATGCGCCAGCCACGCTCCCGGAGGTCGGCGACGAGGTCGTGTGGGAGGTCCATCGCGACGATGGGCAAGACGGGCGAAACCACGTCGAAGCCCCGGGAACGCACTTCGGCGGCCAGCCAGTCGGCGTTCGCTTGGGACTGTCGGTACTGCCGTTCGTACCCCTCACGCCACAGCTCCTCCATGACGGCGACGGCGCTTGCGACGCCCGCACCGCTTCGGGTTCCCGTCAGCGTCACCTGCGAGGTGGATTCGAGATACGGCGTGTCGATGGCTAGCTCGTCGAGCAGTTCGGGACCACGCGCCAGCAAACCGCCGGCGGGAACGGCCGCCTGTCCCATCTTGTGGGGGTCGATGGTCATCGTGTCGATGTCGGCGTCGGAGAAGTCCCAGGCGTGGGCGGTAAACGGGAGGACGAACCCGCCCCACGCGGCGTCGACGTGGCACAGCGCGTCGGCGTCGGTGGCCATCTCGGACAGCGCCGGAATCGGGTCGACGCGGCCGTACTCGGTGGTGCCCGCGACACCGACCACGAGCGCGGTGTCGCCGTCGATGAGTTCGGCAATGCCGTCGAGGTTCGCGCGGTAGTCCTCGAGCGGCGCCGTTCGCAACTCGACGCCGAGGATGTCGGCGGCCTTCCGGAACGAGAAGTGTGCGGATGCGGGCGCGACGAAGTTCGGGTCGCGAGTGTCCGCTCGGTTGCGTGCGATGCGGACCGCCTGAATGTTGGCCTCGGTGCCGCCGGAGGCGATGTAGCCGGCGGCGTCCTCCAGGCCGGCGACCCGTCCCAGCAGGTCGACGGCCTCACGCTCCATCTTGGCGACCGTCTCGTAGGTGCCGGGGTCGCCCGGATTCGTCGCGAGGAACCGCTCGGCGGCATCGCGCGCCGTCGGGTGCGGCTCGGTACACATCGACGACAGCACGCGGCTGAAATCCTGCGGTTCGGCCCGCTGCATATCTTCGCTCAATCTTGCTGTGCCTTTATCGATTTTGTTGTCCGTACGTGGGGGGTTTATGAGGACGCTTCGAGGTCGTCGACCCACGCCGGCCGCTCGACGCCGGGGTCCTCGCTGGCGGTCAAATCGAACGTGAACTGGTAGTCGGCAGTTTCGCCGTCGAGGTCGTAAGTCACGTCGACGGACAGCGAGCGAACTCTGCCGTCAGCGTCGACGACGAGTTCGGACTCGTACTCCCGGATGTTCGTCGCGTTCTGTGGGAACGCGGCCCCGGATTCGGGTCGGTCGGTCGCCGAAAGCGTCGTCAGCGTCGTGCCGTTGGACTCCGTGGTGTCGACGACCTCGTAGGGCGCCGAGAGGTGCGGTTCGAGCAACGGCTGTCCCGCCAGCGATTCGGCAGCGGTCGGCTCGCCGCGGCGATACTGTGGGTCTCGACCGTCGGCTTCGATGCGCTGGTACTCGACGGTTTCGTTGCCCCAGACGACGAACCGGGAATTCGCTCGGCCGCTGTTAATGAGTTGATACCGGTACTCAGCGGCGTTGGCTCCGACAGTCGTTCGCTGACGCCGCTCGCTGGTGAAACTCTCACCGTCGGCGGTTCGGCTCTGGGAGAGGTTCACCTCGTGGCTGTAACCCGACGCGGTGACAGCCTCGACGTGGGCGTCCAGAAGCGCAGTCGAGTTGGTCAACTGTTCGTCCTCGACGCCCGGTGGCGCCTCCGAGGCGGACGAGGAGGCCCCTGGAAGCGCCGAACAACCGGCGAGCGCCAGGAGAAGACACAGCGCAATCGCAGCGTAGGCCCGTTTCATGACAACCAGTCTGTACCCGCTGCGTAAAAAGGGCGTGATGACGGGCGAAAACGGGGTCGCTGAACTACGGCGCCGTCAGCGAACCGAGTCCAACAGCAGTTTCTGCTCGACGCGTTTGACCTCGTGTTGGACATCGCGGACGGCGTCGATATTCGCCGAAATCGAGGAGACGCCCTCGTTGACGAGGAACCGGGCCATCTCCGGCTTCGACCCAGCCTGTCCACAGATGGACGTGTCGACGTCGTGTTCGCGGCACGTCTCGATGGTGGTACCGATGAGCTTCAACACGGCGGGGTGGAGCTCGTCGAAGCGGTCGGCGACGTGTTCGTTGTTGCGGTCCACGGCGAGGGTGTACTGGGTGAGGTCGTTCGTCCCGAAGGAGGCGAAGTCGATGCCCGCTTCGGCCATCTCCTCGACACCCAGCGCCGAGGCGGGCGTCTCTATCATCACGCCCCAGTTCCGCCTTTCGGGGTCGATGCCGGCCTCCTCCATGAGGTTCCGGGCGCGAATCACGTCCTCGGCGTCGTTGACGAGCGGGAACATGATCTCGACGTTGTCGTAGCCCAT
>JBMCDV010000207.1:0-3499 GCA_048618255.1 Natronomonas sp.
CACCTGGAGCACGTACCGAGGTGACGGCCGATGTTACATCTGACCGACGGCGTCTGGGAGAACTGGTCGGGGAGCGTCGAGGCACGCCCGACACACGTCCACTACCCCGAAACCGAGAGTGAGCTACGGAGCGTCGTCGAAAACGCCGAGGGAACGCTTCGGGTCGCCGGTGCGGGTCACTCCTTCCCACCGGTCGCGAAATCCGAAGAGACGTTCGTCTCCCTGGAGCGCTACACGGGGCTCGTCGACGCCGACCCCGAGACTCGACAGGTGACCGTCCGGGCGGGGACGCCGCTGTGGCAATTGACCGAGGCGCTGGCGGAGTACGGCCTCATGCTGGAGAACATGGGCGACATCGACGCCCAGTCGATAGCCGGCGCGCTGTCGACGGGTACCCACGGCACGGGCACCGAATTCGGTGTGATGGCGACGCAGGCCGCCGGAGTACGGTTGATTACCGCCGACGGTGCCGTCCGCGACCTCGAACGCGGTGACGACCGATTCCCCCACGCACAGGTGTCCCTCGGCACCCTCGGCGTCCTCAGTACCGTCACCCTCGACGTGGTCGACGGCTATCGCCTCCGCGAGCGGAAACGGCCGGTCGACATCGAGGACGTACTCGCGAACCTCGAGGACTACCGCGAGTTCCGCAACTTCGAGTTCTGGTGGTTCCCCCACACCGACACGGCGCTGGTGAAGACGCTCGAAGAAACCGACGAGACGGGCGGACCCGGCCGTCTCGATGCAATCGAAGAGCGAATCGAGAACCTCGCGTGGGAGGGTATCAACCGTATCGGCAGACGGCTACCGCGGGCCGCGCCGTCCCTGAACCGCATCACTGTGGGGACGTTCACCGACTCCGAGCGGGTCGGTCCCGCGCGGGATATCTACCCGACGACCCGTGACGTGCGGTTCAACGAGACGGAGTACGGCGTTCCCAGAGAGGATGCCGCCGACGCCCTGCAGGAGCTCCGCGATGTCGTCGAGTCTCACGACGTGCTGTTTCCGGTCGAGTTTCGCGACGTGGCCGGCGATTCGATACCGCTGTCGCCGGCGACCGGCCGCGACTCGACGTTCATCGCGGTCCACACCTACCACCGTCGACCGTACGAGTCGCTCGTCACCGACGCCGAGACCGTCTTCGACCGCTTCGAGGGCCGGCCTCACTGGGGGAAACACCACACGAAGACCGCCGCCGACCTCGAGGCGCTGTACCCCGAGTGGGAGTCGTTCCTCGATGCGCGTGCGGCGTTGGACCCGGAGGGGTTGTTCCTGAACGACCACCTCCGCGAAATCGTCGGCGTCCGACTCTAAGGGCCACCACGTCGGCCGATTTAATACCGTTCGACACCGACGCTCGGTAGATGCCGAACTCGAATGCGAAGGGCGACCGCCGGGAGCGGGAACTCGTCAACGAACTCGACGAGGCTGGGTTCGCAGTGATGCGAGCGCCGGCCTCCGGCAGCGCGACCGAACGGGAACTGCCGGACGTGCTCGCGGGCGACGGCGAGATATTCTACGCTATCGAGGCGAAGTCCTCGAGCGGCGACCCCATCTACTTGACCGGCGAGGAGATCGAGGCGCTCGTGTACTTCTCGCGGAACTTCGGCGCGAAACCGCGGGTCGCCGCCCGCTTCGACCGCGAGGACTGGTACTTCTTTCACCCCGGTGACCTCTATACGACCGACGGCGGCAACTACCGGGTGAAGAAGGAGACCGCCATCGCGGAGGGCACCGACTTCGCGGAGTTCGTCGGCGACTCCGAGAAGGTCACCCTCGAGGAGGTGGCCGTCGGCTCCGACGACGGCCCCGACCGCGACGTACTGGAAGCCCTCGCACGCGGGGACCTCTCGGTCGACGATGCCGCCGAGATGCTGTAGAAATCCGATTCGTCCCGTTTTTAGTTAATTGAGTGAACGTAGGTACAGTGACGCCCACCACAGTCACTCGAACGGATACCTCTTCGGAATATTATCGGATTATCTTCGAAACGTTCATGTGCTTGGTTGAGAATCGTAAACTGAAATGAGTAGTTCGGAGAACGTTCGGTCGTCGGATTCGGAGAACGGTGTACAGTCGTCGTACGACTACCGAAACGGCGAACCCGCGTTCATCATCGCGGACGTCACGACCGACGACGCGTGGTTGTCGGTCCCCGCCGGACAGGAAACGGACCTCTCCGAGTGGCGGTAGGTCACTCGATGAGCATCTCTTCGCGGACGGCAAGCCGCGCGTACGGGAAGGAATAGCGCGGCCGCTCGTCGAGGGTCGAGTCGGCGTCGCCCGAAAACGGGTAGACGACCTCCACGACCGGTTCATCGGGCGGATACCCCTCGTTTTTCGGGTACTCCGCGACCGTACATCCCGCCGCATCGATGTAGCGCTCGTCTGCGCGCTCGTCAGTCAATCGGTATACGACGACCGTATCGCCCGTCTCGCGGTCGGTCGCGATGTCGCCGCGTTCGAGCCAGCAATCGCCACAGACCGCCGGCCCGGATTCCGGGACGAACGCCTCGTGGCCACAGACAGCGCAGTCGGCCCGACGCTTGCCCGGCGGCGGGACGCGTCGTTCGGTGACTTCCAGTGCGACCCGACGGAGGTGTTTGCAGCGCTCGCCGCGGATTTCGTGGTCCGGACAGGTACAGTCGCCACGGGGGAGGTCGACGACGTACGTCGCACCGGAGCTGCTGTCGACGGCGTAGCGGCCGCTACCGAGCGGTCGAACCGCCATCGACTCCGTCCACGCCCGCGCAGACCGGTCGTCCAGCCGGCGCGTATCGGGCGCCAGGGGCCGCCGACGCGAGGAGTCCGATGACGCTGGTGTGTGTTCTGGATGCGTCATGTTCCAGTCGAAACGTAGGCGTCGAAGGGTAATGAGTCGCTCGACGTTTCACGACCGTTCACGCCGTTTTCCACCTGAATATCGCCACACCACCCCAGTTTCGAGTGTCCGTACGAACCGCTCGTCATCCATCGGTCGTCGTCGATTCCTGCGGCGCCTCGCCTTCGAAGCGCTTTTGGCCCACACCGTCGGAATCCCGACCATGGACCGTGATGCCGTCGTCGAAGCTGTCGTCGCGTTCGTCGGCGTTGCCACACTTGCCGCCATCATTCTCTACATCGGCAACACGTACAATGACGGCGGGCTCTCGGGCGACGGCGGCATCGCGCTGGTCGGCGCTATCGCCTTCTTCATACTCTTTATGTCCGTCATCGGCGTCGGACTCTCCCGGCGCTACTGAGCGCGCCAGTCGGTGAGTTGCTCTTCCGGTGCCGCCTCCAGCCGCTGCTCGTAGTACGACAGCGGGTGCTCGATGGACTCACACAGCTCGTCTTTGTCGACACAGTCGCCGTAGTCGTCCATGACCGCACACGACGGCGGCGCCGCGACCGACCCCTCGCCACCGTCTTCACGGAGTCGGTCGACCTGCTGTCGAATCGACTCGGCGGCCTCCCCCGAGACGGCACAGAGCTCGACGACCTCATCGCGGCCGAGACC
>JBMCDV010000208.1:0-3490 GCA_048618255.1 Natronomonas sp.
CTCGATGACCGCTTCGACGTCGTTTTCCTCTCGGGGCGTCGCGACCACGTCGGGGGCCTTCGAGAAGTCGCCGTGGAAGCCGCGAACGAGGTCACGATACCCCTTCCCGTAGGTGTGGCTGGCCCGCACTCGGCGGTCCGTCGTCGCGAAGTCGGCCAGTCGGTCGGGCACGTCGATGCGGGCGTCGGGGATGTCGATGTCGGCGAGCGTCGGATACTCCATGACGGGTCGCTCCGGGAACCCGAGCATCCCCTCGATTCGGGCGGCCAACTCCCGGCGCTCTTCGTCGTCGGGGAGTTTGTCCTCGTACCCCCACGCCCAGAAACTCAGCTTTCGGTCATCGGTCATGGCGTGGTGTGAACGCGACGCATGCATAAATCCTCCCGCGGCCTTCGACCGGAACTGTTGAGTCGGACGATGCCGAGGCGACTGACATGCTTCCGTTACACTCCGGTCATCCGGCAGGTGAATCGGCGTTTATTCTCGCACTCGCAGTCGTCTTCGTCGCGGCGGCGTTCGCGCTCACCCGCGAGGGATGGACACGGGTCGGCGGCCTCGTCGGCTCGGCGGCGCTGGCTGGAACGGCCGCCATCACCGCCGAAGCGTTCGAAATCACCGTCCACGGGTCGCTTCACGTGCTGGGTCACGGCCTGGAAATCGGCGCGCTCGCGCTGCTCGGCCTCGCCGGATTCTACGCGCTATTCGACGCCGACGCGTCGACTACCTTCGACGACGGATAATGGATGTACCCGGAACCGCACGCGAGCGGATAATCGCGCTCCTAGTCGTGGCAATAGTGTTCCTGATTGCTCGTGTCGGGTCCATACGGCTGGGTGCGCCGGCGGTCGTCGGTCGGGGCCTCTACGTTCTCGCGGTTGGCTGTCTTCTCGGCTGTGTGGTCGTTATCGCCCTCGACAACCGCTGAGACTGAGCGGTCCGCCGTCGGACGCCTTCCGACAATCGGGCGACACGTATACCAACGTGGGGGTTGAAGAGGGGACGATGCTCGGAAGCCCCGGTCGACGGTGGGGGTTCGTGTTCATCTCCCTCGGCGTGACCCTCGCAGCCGCGGGATTGACCTTCTGGTTCGCGTGGGGGCTTCCGGGGACATCGTCGGTCAACCAGGCAGTACTGGGAATCGTCGTCCACGTCGTCTTCGGGTACATCGTCGTGATGTCGGGGCTGACCATCTATCGGAGCGACCTCAACGCCGCGGAGTGTCTCAGCGCCGCGAAGTGGTGTGCGGGCGGGTCCGGACTCATGGCGTTGTTCGTTCTCTGGGCGTCGGCTCCCGACCTCCTCGCGGGGCAGTTCACCCTCGAACTCATCAACGAACTCGTCGTCGTCGGGTCGGTCGGCGCCGCTGCGGGCGTCCTCATCGGCCTCAACCGGGGGCAGGCCGTCCAGAATCGACGGCTCGTCGAGGAAAAGGAAGACCAGCGAGACACGCTGCTGTTCCTGCTTCGCCTCCTCAGACACGACGTTCGCCACGACCTCGTGACCATCGGCGGCTACGCCGACCTCCTCGGGGGCGAGGTCGAATCCGAACAGAACCGCGAGTACCTCGAACACATCGAGGGGCGAACCGAGTCGATGCGACGACTGCTCGAAACCGCCGACGCGATAATCGAATCCGAAACCGGAAGCCGCGACCTCGAATCGACCGACCTCGCTCCCGTCCTCCGGGAGCAGTGCTCACTGATACAGTCGAAGGCGCCCGAAGCGACGGTCGTCACCGACATCGACGACGAGTTGTACGTCGAGGCCGACGACCTCGTCGTCGAGTTGTTCAAGAACCTCCTCGACAACGCGGTTTCGCACAACTCGACAGATGGCCTCACCGTTGCGGTCGATAGCACAATCGACGGCGAAACCGTCGTCGTGGAAATCGACGACGACGGTGAGGGAATTCCGGAGACGATTCGAGACGACCTGTTCGCCCCCGAAGTGCGAGGAAAGTCGAGCGACGGGGACGGACTGGGGCTGTACCTCGTCCGGAAACTCGTCGACTCCTACGACGCCCAAATCGATGTGGGCGACACCGACGACGGCACTCGGTTCACGGTCCGCTTCCCGCGGTACGAGGGCGCCCGCGACGGGTCACTCGGACCGTTCGAGGACGAGAACGGGTTGGGGAGTGGTGAGAGAGAACATCACACACTCGATGCGTGACGCTGGCACCGTCCCGACAGGTACCCAACGCCGCCGGCCGGTGCAGTCGTAGTTCCGACGCCTGCGGTACGGGCGTACTGCCCAAAAATTAGGTGCCGGTCAGTCACAGCGCGAACCGCACCCTCTATTGTCCGTCGGGACGGTGACGCGTTTGATGGGTTCGGACGAATCAGAATCCGAAAGCGAGGGAATCTGTGGGCGCTGCGGCGGGGATGCGGTTCCGAGCGATGCGCCCGGCGTTACGCTGTTGGAATGTGTCGACTGTGGCAACGTCGTCGGCATCGCGGGAGCGGCGGAGGAAACACCCGACTCGGGGTCTGTCGACACCGAGACGGTCACCGCGACGGACGGCGAACTCGACCAACTCGTGACGCTGTTGCGGTCCCGTGGCGCCGACGGCATCCACGCGGACGAACTCCGAATCGAGACGACCGGGGCGACCCTCGCGATTACGGCCGCCGACGGCGAACTACGGATTCGTGAAGCCGACAGCGAGTGATGGCGTCGGTTACAGCCGGTCCCGGTGTTCCTCGGTGAGACGCTCGGCTTCTTCGCGGTTCTGCGTCGTTTGCCACCGGACTTCTTCGCCGTCACCGTAGGCGAGGGCCTCCTTCAGGCTATCACGGAGCGGTCCGTGGTCGACTGCGAGGACGTTGCCGTTGCCGTCGCCGAGTTCGTACACGCCGTAGCGGTCCGGAGCGGATCCGACGGTCGCCCGCTCGAGCGGTTGCCACGCTTTCTTCAGCGGCATCACTCGACCTCGGTGTCGTCTTCGTCGGCTACGCGTTCGCCCTCGTCGCTCGCCGAGACGATTTCGTAGGACGACTCGCCCATCTCGTCTTCGGCGAAGACGAACACCCGCCCGCGAGCGGCTTCGGGGTCGGCGGACACTTCGACCCGGTAGCCGTGATTTTCGGCATCGACGCCGGGAAACAGCGAGGTCTCCTCGCCGCGTTCGATGATGACGCGACCGACGCCGGTCGATTCGAGGATTTCGTCGTGGGTGTTGCGGTCGTTGACGTACACCATCACGCCCTCGCGCTCGTCGGGCGAGGTGACGAGGACGTGAACGTCCTTGCCGGGGCCACAGACGACCGACCCCTCCCGCTTTGCCGGAACGCCGTGGTAGAACACCGACCGACCGTCGACGTACTCCACCTCGACGCCCTCCGGTTCCAGCGAGACCGAGAGGGTGTCGGGTGCGATGTCGCTTCGCTGGCTCATTGACGGAGGTTCGGCCGGCGACGGCAAAAGCGAGGCGGTTGGGCGACGGCGGAGACCGGCTCTCCCGGATGAGACACTGGGGGCGCACCTCGAA
>JBMCDV010000209.1:0-3481 GCA_048618255.1 Natronomonas sp.
GCGACGACCGCAAGGAAGTGTGGATGCAGGACTTCATCGACGCCTGGGAGAAAATCAAACAGACCGAAGACGAGAGCGACGAAGTCTCGAAGACCTTCGCCTGAAACTTTTTGCACGGCGCGCGTAGCGCGCCGGCAAAAACTTTCATGAAAAAGACACGTCGGGCCTCCCTCAGGAAGACTCGTTTCACTCGTCTTCCAACGCTCCCGCTCGCTTCGCTCACGGGACCTACGGTCGCCCCTCGGTCCTGCGCGCTTTGCGCGCAGAGAACCGCTCGCGCCTCCGGCGCTCGCGGATGCTCTAGGGTGATTTTTCCGTCCTGAACGCAGAGACGAACACATGACCGACAGCGACGCAGTCGAGGCGTTCCTCGAACGCGCCGATTCGACTTACGAGGAGTACGAACAGGGGTACGCGGACGCGGACGCGACGCTCCGGCGACTCGAAACGCACATCAAGGCTTTGCGGGAGGACATCGAGGCGTGAGCATCCAGCAGAATTAACCCCCCTGCGGACGCCGTATCCGCCATGACGAAGTTCTCATCGCGCATCGAGAAGGTTTCCATCAGCGGTATCCGTGAGGTGTTCGAGGCGGCCGGCGAGGACGCCATCAATCTCGGTCTGGGCCAACCGGATTTCCCGACGCCCGACCACGCTCGTCGAGCAGCAATCGAGGCCATCGAATCCGGAGAGGTCGACGCCTACACCTCCAACAAGGGAACTATCGAGTTGCGGGAGGCAATCGCCGCGAAACACGACCGCGACAACGGCTTCTCGGTCAACCCCGAGGACGTCATCGCCACGGCCGGGGGCAGCGAGGCGCTCCACATCGCCATGGAGGCCCACGTCGATTCGGGCGACGAAGTCATCTATCCCGACCCGGGATTCGTCTCCTACGAGGCGCTGACACACATCGCAGGCGGCGAGCCGCGGCCCGTTTCGCTTCGTGAAGACCTCACGATGTCGCCCGAAGCCGTCGAGGACGCCATCACCGACGACACCGCGGCCTTCGTCGTCAACAGCCCCGCCAATCCGACGGGTGCGGTCCAAAGCGAGGCCGACATGCGGGCGTTCGCTCACATTGCCGAGGAACACGACGTGCTGTGTATCTCCGATGAGGTGTACGAGCCGTTCGTCTTCGACGGCGACCACCACTCGCCGATGTCGTTTACCGACTCCGGCAACGTCGTCGTCGTCAACGCCTGCTCGAAGGCGTACTCGATGACTGGATGGCGGTTGGGGTGGGTGACGGGCGCCTCCGACCGAATCGAGCGGATGCTACGGGCCCACCAGTACGGACAGGCCTGTGCCGCCGCGCCGAGTCAGTACGCCGCCGAGGCCGCCCTGACCGGCCCACAGGACCACACCGTCGAGATGCGGGAGGCCTTCCAGGAGCGCCGGGATTTGGTCGTCGAGGAACTCGAAGCGATGGGACTGGACGTGCCGACGCCGAAGGGCGCCTTCTACGTGATGCCCAGAGTACCGGACGGATGGGTCGACGAGGTAATCGACCGCGGCGTCGTCGTCGTTCCCGGCGAGGCGTTCGGCGAGGGCGGTTCGGGCCACGCCCGCATCTCGTATGCTGCGAGCATGGAGACGCTGGAGGAGGCCCTCGACATCATGCGGGAGGCGACCGAGGCCCTCCAGTAGCGGCCGCCGTCCCCGGGCACGAACCCCCGACAGCCTGCCGACGGGAGTAGAGTAATGAGACTCGCTACCGTACGCCACGTATGGAAATCGCACGGCACGGCACTGGGCTGCGGGCCGACGTAGGGGCGTTGGTCTCCCAGATTCATCCGGTGTTCATGCTGCCACCGGTAGCCGCCTCGGCGTTCGGTGCGGTGCTGTCCGGACGACTCGACGTGACCCTGCTGGTCCTCCATCTCGTCGCCGCCTTCGCCGCCCTCTATACGGCACACATCAAGGACGGCTACGTCGACTTCTACGGCCGCGGCGAGGACGACGACCACCCGCTGACGGCCTCCGGCTGTCGCCTCGCACTGGCGGGCGCGTCGGCCGTCTTCTTCTCGTGTCTCCTCGCTATCGGCTTGCTGGTCGACGTGTGGGCCGCCCTGCTGACCCTTCCGGGGTGGCTCATCGGCTACCTCCACGCACCACAGCTCGACCTGAATCCGGTCGGGGCGACGGCGGGCTATCCCGCCGGCATCGCCTTCGCGCTGCTGGGCGGCTACTACGTGCAGGCGACCCACCTCACGCTCGCCGTCGTCGCCTTCGCCGTCGTCTTCCTCGTCATCCTCTCGGGCATCAAGACTATCGACGACGCCAAAGACTACGAGTACGACCGCTCTATCGGCAAGCGAACCGTCGCGGTCGTGTTGGGACGCCGTCGTGCCCGCCTGTTCGCCTACGGACTGATGGCCGTCGGAATGGTCGTCGTCGTCGCTCTCGCCGTCGCCGGAGTGTTCCCGCCGGCCAGCGTCTTCGCACCCGTCGTCTTCGCCGTCGTCGCGGCCTTCGCGTGGCGCGCCGGCGAAGACGCCAGCCTCGCGACGAAACTGCTCATCCGAGGGTCGTATCTCTTTCTCGCGGTGCTGGTCGCGGCGGTGTGGGTCGGGTAATTAGTTTGCCGTCGAGACGATTTTGATAACGTCGCCTTCGTCGAGTTCGTGGTCTTCGCCGATTCGGCGGCTCTCGCGGGCGTCGACGGCGTGGAGGTAGCCCTCGCCGATGTCGGAGTGGACGGCGAAAGCGAGGTCCTTCGGGGTCGACCCCGACGCCAGTAGGAAGGCGTCGGGGAGGACGTTGCCCTGTCCGTCGGTCCACTTCGTGTCGTTCTGGACGGGATAGACGGTGATGCGGTCCAGCAGGTCGTAAACAGCCTCGTCGAGCGCATTTTGCAGGCCAGTGCCGCCGAATTCCCTCATGACGCCACGGATTCGCTCCAGTCCCTCGGCTTGCGCATCCGAGAGGCCGCCGGTACTCTCGAAGTCCTCGTCGCCGGGGTCGTAGTCGACGACGCCGGCCTCGACGGCCTGCCGGAGCGCGAGTTCGCCCTCCGCCGTACAGGGAACGACGCGTTCGGCGGCCTGCTTCAGTCGCTCGACGTTCCCCTCGGGTGCGATGTCGGCCTTGTTGGCGACGACGACGATTGGCTTGGTTCGCTCCCGAATGCGGCGAGCGAGTTCCTTGCGGTCGCCGTCCCCCCAGGCGAAGGGGTCGGCGGAGTACTCCATCGCCCGCAGGACCGCCATCACGTCGTACTCGCTGGCACCCACGCCGGTGAGCATCTCGGTGAGTGCCTCCTCGAAGTCGAACTCCGGGGAACGGGACTGCCGTTCGACCGTCTCCCAGTTACGGTCGATGATGCCGGCTATCCAGAGGTCCATCTCCTCCTCGATGAACTCCACGTCGTCGACGGGGTCGTACGACCCCACTTCGACGGGTTCGCCCTCGGCGTTGGTGCCGCCGGAGGCGTCGACGACGTTCAGGATGGCGTCGGCGTTGGTCAACTCGTCGAGGA
>JBMCDV010000210.1:0-3459 GCA_048618255.1 Natronomonas sp.
GTCCCAGACGGTGTGATGGAGGTACCGCGCCGGGTCCAGCGGCTTGACGGTTATCGCGCGGTTGTCGCTTTGGTCGGCTACCCACGTCGTCGGGCTCTCGGGGTCACGGAGGTCCTCGAGGAACCACCCCAAATCGCGGACGAGCTCCGCGAGTTGGTCCCGTTCTTCGGCCTCCGCCGGCGAGAGTTCGAGTTTCCCCCGGAGTTCTTCCTGTCGGCGTGAGCAGACGCTCGTCAGTCGCTCGACGTAGTCCTCCACGTCGGAGAGACCGTCGATTTCCGGCGGCTCGCAGGCGTCCCACACCGGCACTTCGGCAGGTGAGAGGTCGATTGTGGCGTACATCTCGGCCCATTCAGCGAGGCCGTGGGCCTCGTCGACGACGACCACGTCGCGTTTGCCGAACACGTCGCTGCCGGCGGTCTGCATGAAGTACGCGAGCGTCATCGCCGCGATATCGCGGTTCGATGCGATGGCGCGGTCCGAGAAGTACGGACACCGATGTTTGACGGGGCAGTCGAACCCCCGCTCGCGGGCACAGGGCGCCTGATTGACCGGCGTCGAGGTTTCGCCGGGGAGGATGCAGTCGTAGTTGGATTTCCCGCGGATGACGCTCAAATCTTCGAGCAGTTCGTCGCCGGCCACGTCGTCCAGTTGGGACACCTGCGGCGTGGTGTAGTAGGCGCCGGTGGCCTGGACGTGTTCGGCCTCGCCGGGGCGGCGGGCACACCCGGCGATGGCGCGGGCGAGAAGCGACTTGCCGCTGCCGGTCGGTGCGCGGACGAGAACGACGTCGTTGCCGGCGGCGAAGGCGTCGCGGATGTCACTGAGGGCTTGCTCTTGAGCCCCGCGGAACGACGGCGCGGGGAACTCCTCGACGATTCGCGACGGGTCCACACCGAACCGAGCGGCGGCACGGTCCTAAAGTCATCGCTTGGTGGGGATGTCGCCCCGTCGACCGCGGATTTAGGTGATTCGAGAATGTAAAGAAAAATCATGTTAGATTCGAACGCCGAAATACCACTCAGGCTGCTCCTGTCGGCCGTCCTCGGACTCCTCGCCGTCCCGGGGGTGGCGGCGGCCCACGTGCGCTACGTGACGAACGCGGACGACATCGGCGACGGACTCCAGTTCCTCGCTACGTCGCTGACCGACCCGACGAACGCGGCGGTGCTCGGCGGCGGCGCCGTCGCGACGCTTCTGGCCGTCGTCGTCTACCTCCGGGTGCGGCCGTTCCGCCGGGACGTGGAGGTGTTCCGGGCGGCGCTGGCCGACTACGGCGATTTGCTCCCGTGGCTCCTCCGACTCGGGTTCGGCCTGCCGCTCGTCGGCGCCGGGTTCGCCGGCTACCTGTTCAACCCGGTCGTAGAGCCGATGTTTCCGGGGACGCGGCTGTTCCAAATCGGCCTCGGCTTCGCCCTGCTGTTCGGACTGGCGACGCGGGTGGCCGCGCTCGTCGGCCTCGTGGCCTACCTCGTGACGCTGGCGCTCGAACCGCTCGCCGTGTACTCCCTCGAGTGGATTCCGGGCTTTCTCGCGATTGCACTCGTCGGGAGCGGCCGGCCGAGCGCCGACGAGACCCTCGGAACGGTCGCCACCGCCGAGGGAACCTTCTACGGACGAGTCGACCCGATTCACGACGCCGCGGGGTGGCTCAACGACGCCATCGAACCGTACGAGCGGTTCGTCCCGACCGTCGTCCGCGTCGGGATGGGCGTCACCTTCGCGTTCCTCGGCGTCTTCGAGAAATTGCTGGCTCCGGAGATGGCGCTGGCCGTCGTCGAGCAGTACCGCCTCGTCGAAGTCGTCCCGGTTCCGCCGGAGTTGTGGGTCCTCGGCGCCGGATTCGCCGAACTGGGTCTCGGCATCGCGATTGCGTTCGGGCTGTTCACCCGGATGTCGGCGTTGACCGCACTGACCGTCTTCACGCTCACGCTGTTCGGCATTCCCGACGACCCCGTCCTCGCACACATCGGCGCGTTCAGCCTCGCCTCGGCACTGCTCATCACCGGCGCCGGACCCTACGCGCTCGACAACCACATCGGCGCGGCGAAACCGTCCCGTTCGGAGCCACTCGAAGCGACCACGACCACGGACTGACGGCTCTTCCGTCACCGAGAACGCTCACCGACGGGGAGCCGAGAATCAGTCGGCTTCGATGTCGAGTACGTCCGCTTCGGTGGGGTCATCGGGCAACTTCTCGATGCAGTCGAAACAGAGGAAGTGCTCGGTGCCGTCGCGGAGTTCGAGAGTCATCCCACCGGTTCCCTGCGGGTCGGACGACCACAATCCCGAGATGCCGCCACCGATGGGGACGCTGTTGCCGCAGGCGTCGCAGGACTCCTTGGCCATAGGTGGAATAGACAATCCGCCAGCAAAAGGCGTCCGACCTACGACGGGGGTCGACAACCGTATTCTCACTAAACCCTCCCTCGGAAACGGGGCTGTTTCGACAGTTATATTTCTGAACAATTTTTCGAGCATTTCTCTGCATTCCCCGTGACGTCGGTCGCGGTTTTAACTCGTGGAAATCGTTTTGTTCCGTGATAGCGAACCACACGTATGCGCGTCGACTGTGAGGGGTGTGCCGGTTGCTGTATCGACTGGCGCGCGGTCGCACCCGACGCCGTCGACCTCGACCACGAGCGCCGCGGCGGGTTGGTCCCGCTGGACGACACGTACAATCTCGTACCGCTGTCTAGCGACGAGGTTCGGGCGTTCGTTCGAGCCGGGCTCGGCGACGCGATGACCCCACGACTGTTCGACGCCAGTGAGGGGCCGTCCGTGTCCATCGACGGCCACGAAATCGCCGCCGTCGGCGGGCGTCCCGCCTTCTTCGTCGGGTTGCGGAAGTCGCCGAAACCGGTCGGCCCCTTCGGTCTGGACCCCGCGTGGCTCCCGAGCTGCGTCTTTCTGGACCCCGACACGCTGCAGTGTCGCATCCACGGCGAGGACCGCTATCCCGACGCCTGCGGGACGTATCCGGCGGACAACCTCGCATTGGACGCCGAAACCGAATGCGAGCGCGTCGAGACGGCGTTCGGCAGCGAGCGGCTTCTCGACGCCGACCCCGGCGACGCGACGCCGCTTCTCGGGACGGGCGCCCTCGGAGCGACGGTGTTCGCCCACCCCGATGCCGACGGACTGGCGGGCCGCATCGAGCGCATCGCTGCCGGGGACCCGACCGACGAGGACCGCGCGGAATTCCTCGCCGTCGCCGCCGCCTCCCGGCCCGGTAGCCTCGACATCGACACTGACCGCTACGAGACGGCCCACGAGGCGATTCTCGACGCCGATTCGTGGGTCGGCCGGGCCATCGATGAGTGGACTCGGCGGGCCGAAACCGGCGACCCCGCCCCCGAGCTCGGTCGGGACGTCGAGGAACGCCTCGGTGCCCCCGAAACGCCCGGTTGGGATTAAGAGGTCGGCACCCGTTCTATGAGTATGCGCGTACTCGTAACC
>JBMCDV010000211.1:0-3454 GCA_048618255.1 Natronomonas sp.
CTGGTCGGGCGAGAACCAATCGCGGTCCAGCGACAGCGCGACGACGAAGGCGCTCTCGCCCATCTCGTCGGCGCCCTCCTGGCGGAAGGGCGCGGCCACGGCCGTCCGGAGACTCATCGTCCGGTGGTGTGTCGGCGGCGAGAAATACCCGTCGGTTCGACGGACCACGGCGACCCCCACCCCCGACGTCGCCCCGATTGACGAACCCTTTTCACCCGAACCGCCCGAAGGGCCACCATGGAGAGTCTCAACCGGATGGCCGTCGAACTGGTCGACGAGGCCATCGACTTCGCCGACGAACTCGCTATCGAGGTCCACGAACTCGACAACGGCGCGGTCGTCCTCGACTTCGGCGTCGAGGCGGTCGGCGGCATCGAGGCCGGCCTGCTGTTGACCGAAATCCAGACCGGCGGCCTGTCGACGGTCCAGGTCGGCATGGACGAAATCGAAGGCGTGCCGTTCACCCACGTCGAAACGTCGACTGACCACCCCGCACTCGCGCTGTTGTGCGCCCAGAAAGCCGGCTGGGAGCTGTCGGTCGAGGGCTTCGAGGGACTCGGGTCGGGGCCGGCCCGGGCGCTCGTCGCCGAAGAGGAAGAGTACGCCCGCGTCGGCTACCGCGACGCCTCGGATTTCGCCGTCCTCGCCGTCGAAAGCGAGGAACTCCCCGACGAAGCCGTCGCCGAACACATCGCCGACCGCTGTGGCGTCCCGGTATCGAGCGTCTTCCTGCCGACGTTCTCGACGGCGAGTGTAACGGGGAGCGTCGCACTCGCTGGGCGGGCCGGCGAACTCGCCGCCTTCCGGCTCTCGGAGTTGGGGTACGACCCCGTCGAGATGCTGACGGTGACCGCCTCCGCGCCGGTCGCACCCGTCGCCGAAAGCGACGCGGTGGCGATGGCCCGGACGAACGACGCACTGGCCTACGGCGGGCAAGTCCACATGAGCGTCGACGAGGGCTTCGACCGCTTCGGTGAGGTTCCCTCGACGGCCCGCGAGGAGTTCGGCCGCCCGTTCGCCGATATCTTCGAGGACCACGAGTGGGACTTCTACGACCTGCCGGTCGAGATGTTCGCGCCGGCGCAGGTGACCGTCGACGTGGTCGGCGAGGGCGTCGAAGCCCTCGGCCGAACCGACGAGGCGCTGTTGGCCGAGAGCTTCGGACTCCGATGAAGTTCAAAGTCGTCCCAGAACCGGCCCCATCAATCGACCGCATCGCCGAAATCCAGCGGGCGGTGCCGCTTGTCCCCGACGGCGAAACCTCCTGCTGTGTGCGGGTGATGCAGCGGGCGGGCGTCCCCTCACAGGACCGCGCCAAGGAGTGGCTGACGTTTCTGCGGGCACTGGAGTTAGTCGAGGAGACCGACGGGGAGTACCGGCGACTCCCGAAAGAGGTCGACCCCGAAACGCTTCGGTCGGCGTTTCTACAGCGAGTGTATCTCGCCGAAGAGGTCGTCGCGACGCTGGACGCCGCCGACGAACCACTGGCCGCCGAGGCGGTGTTCGAGCGACTGGCCGACCGCCTCCCGCAATGGGAGCGACTCCGGCACACCGACCCCGAGTCGGTGTGGCGCGAGCGAATCAACCGGCTTCTGGAGTGGGCCTGTACGTTCGGGCTGGTCGAGCGCGTCGACGGCGCCTACGCGGGCGCTTGACACCGTCGAGGCTTTCCAAACCGTTTATACTGCACCGAAGGCAAGCCGTGGGTATGCCGAGAGAGCAGACTGAGGTCCGAGACCTTCAGGAGGGCAACTACGTGATGATAGACGACGTACCGAGCAAAATCTACGCCTACAGCACGTCCAAACCCGGCAAACACGGGAGCGCGAAGGCCCGCGTCGAGGGCAAGGGCGTCTTCGACAGCCAGAAGCGCAACTTCACCCAACCGGTCGACGCGAAGGTGTGGGTTCCCATCATCAACCGCAAGCAGGGACAGGTCGTCTCCGTCTCCGGCGGTGACATGCAGGTGATGGACCTCGAGACCTACGAGACCATCACGATGCGCATCCCCGAGGACCTCGAC
Source organism: Natronomonas sp. (assembly GCA_048618255.1). Lineage (GTDB taxonomy): Archaea > Halobacteriota > Halobacteria > Halobacteriales > Haloarculaceae > Natronomonas. Next base: position 2,024 of record JBMCDV010000211.1, read on the forward strand.
CCCTCGCCGGACGACGAAATCGAGTATCTCGAGTACGAAGGCCAGCGCAAGGTCGTATAGCACGGTATGGGCGAGTTCCCCGGTGCGAACGCCGACCCGGACGACGCCGATTACGCCGTCGTCGGCGCACCGCTCGACGTTTCTACTACGTTTCGCCCCGGAACCCGCTTCGGACCCGACAGGGTCCGACGGTTCGCTCGCCCGTTCGACGACTACGACCAGCGAACCGACCAACATTTCTCGGACCTCGTTTTCGATTCGGGCGACGTATCAGCGTGGGACGACGCCGGCGACTATCTCGACTTCCTTTCGGGCAGCCTCCGTGACCACCACGACGCCGGCCGCCTGCCCCTCCTCGTCGGCGGTGAACACACCGTCACCGTCGCCGGACTCCGTGCGGCCGACCCCGACACTTACGTCTGTCTCGACGCCCATCTCGACCTCTACGAGGCGTATGCGGGCAACGACTACTCTCACGCGACGGTGACCCAACACGCCCTCGAAATCGTCGACGAGGCGATTCTCCTCGGAGCACGCACCGGCAGCGAGGCCGAGTGGGACCGCGCCGCACAGTCGGACGTGACCGTCGTGCCCCCCGAGGAAGTCCCCGAGTGGACGCCCGATTTCGACTGCGACGCCTACCTGAGCGTCGACATCGACGCCGCCGACCCTGCCTTCGCACCCGGCACCGGAACGCCGGAACCGTTCGGACTGAGTTCACGAGAACTGCGCGACGCCGTCCGAGCGGTTGCACCCACTGCCGTCGGCTTCGACGTCGTCGAGGTAAACGACCGCGACGACGGCCAGGCCGCCTCGCTTTCGGCGAAACTGCTCCGGGAGTTCGTCTTCAGCCACGCCGACGCGTGAGGTGGCTCCGACGCTCGAGGTCCGGCCGCTCCGCTCCCGGGAGTACTAATTGGATGCCCACCGACCGTCCAGACATGCAGCTCTCGGAGTTCCGCGACCGGCTGAGCCACCGACTGAACCACGCCGACTACGCGGGCGTCGACGCCAGCGCCAACGGCCTGCAGGTGGGCAGTGCCGACGGACGAACGGTCGAACACGCCGCCTTCGCCGTCGACGGCGTCGAAGCGACCGTCGAGGCGGCGGCCGAGTCGGGGGCGGACGTCCTCGTCGTCCACCACGGCATGGTCTGGGGCGGTCTCGACCGTGTCACCGGTTGTGACTACGACCGCGTCGCCGCGTTGGTCGAAAACGACCTCGCGCTGTACGTCTCACACCTCCCGCTTGACGGCCACCCCGAGTTGGGCAACGCCGCTGGACTCGCCGAGTTTCTGGACTGCGATATCGTCGAGCCGTTCGGCGACTACGGCGGCGTGACCATTGGCCAGCGGGTCCGAGCCGCCGAATCCTACACCGCCTCGGACCTCGAAACCCGACTGTCGGAACTCGACACCGGCGGACAGTCGG
>JBMCDV010000212.1:0-3454 GCA_048618255.1 Natronomonas sp.
GCGTCACCCGCGTTGCGTTGGCCCGCTCGGAGCCGACGTTTTCGATGGTGACGCTCGCGTCGCCGGAGGTACCGGGCTGGACGTCGGTGTCGACGTCCGTGATGGCGAACCGCGGTTCGGAGACGACCCGTACGTCGACGGTCTGACGCTCCGTCTCGGTCCGCCGCTGGGGGTCGGACATAGAGGAGGTCTGTCGGACGTAGGAGTACCGCACCTTCACGTCCAACTCGTAGGTGCCCGGTTCGGTCCCTTCGGGAACGACGACCTGAAACGGCGTCGACGTGAGGGAGCCATCCGGAATAGAGCCGACTGCGGTTCGTCCGGTCCGCACGTCGAGGGGCCCCTCGCCGTCGGCCGCGACGGAGACTGCCCTCGCGGTGAGCACTTCATCGCTTCGGGGCCCGGTGTCGAGGTCGCCGCTGTTCTGGAGTTGGACCTCGATTCGCGTGTCGCTGCCCGGCGTGACCTCGGCGTCGGGCGCGTACGCGGAGATGTCTGGTTCCCCGCGGGTAAAATCGCGCTGTGTCTGCTGGCCGACGACCGTGCCGGCGGAAACGGCCAGGAGGACGAACAGCGCGGCGACGGCGACCGCTGTCAGGGAGTTACGCGACACGGTTCGGGACTCCGTCGTCGGTCGGTTCCTCGGCAGCGCCGAGCGTGGAGGGGCGTCGGTGGAGGGGGGCGGCACTCGCTCTCATTACCGGTACGGTTATACGCCGGCACATTAGTCGTTTTGATTGAATGTTCAATCAATTCGCTGTCCGGTTCCCTCCGGTCGTAGCCGACGGTCGCCGAGGCGGCCACTCGATACTTGTCGGGGCGGCCGCTACGGGGTTGCAGTGATGGAGTTCTTCGAGGACGCCTCGACGACGCGCGAGGAGATTCTGGCCGCGGCCTACGAGGCGCTGTGTCGACACGGCTACAGCGACCTGACCATCGAGAAAATCGGCGACCACTTCGAAAAGAGCACGTCGCTGGTGTATCACCACTACGACGGGAAGGACGAACTGTTGTTGGCGTGTCTGGAGTACGTCTTAGAGCGCTACGACGAGACGTTCGTCGAGGCGGAATCCGAGGACCCGCGGGCCAGACTCGAAGAGCCGCTTTCGGTGTTTCTAGTCAGCGAACTCCCCGACGAACAGTTCCGGTTTATGCGCGCGCTCGTCGAACTCCGGGCGCAAGCGGCCCACGACGACCGGTATCGGGAGTACTTCACCCGCAGCGACCGCCTGTTTCAAGCCCGTCTCACCGAACTCGTCGAGGCCGGTATCGAGACCGGGGAATTCCGGGATATCGACCCTGAAGCCGTCGCCGCGACGCTACAGACGGTCCTGGCCGGTGCGCTCGTCCGGACCACGACGTCCGACGAAGACGAGTGGCTCGAATCCGTCCGCGAGGAGGTCAAGGCCTGTCTCGAAGTGCGGCTGTACCGCTCCGAGGGGAACTGAACTGCTTACTCGAAGTCCTCCAACTCGAACTTCTGGACCTTCCCGGTCGTCGTCCGCGGGAGTTCGTCGACGAAGTTGACCTCCCGCGGGTGTTTGTACGCCGCGAGGTTCTCGAGGGCGTACTCCTTGATTTCCTCCGCGGTCACGTCGGCGTCGGGTCGCTTGACGACGAAGGCGGTGACCGTCTCCCCGCGGCGCTCGTCGGGGACGCCGACGACGGCCGCGTCGGCGATGTCGGGGTGTTCGAACAGCAACTCCTCGACTTCACGTGGGTAGACGTTGTAGCCGCCCGTGACTATCATGTGCTTCTCGCGGTCGACGATGAAGAAGAAGCCGTCCTCGTCGTAGTAGCCGAGGTCGCCGGTGTGGAACCAGCGCGTGCCGTCGTCGTCGTAGGTGAACGCCTCCTCGTTCGCAGCCGGGCGGTTGTAGTACTCCTTCATTACGTTCGGGCCGGAGACGACGATTTCGCCGACCACGTCGTCGAGTGCCGTCTCGTCGTCGACGGGACCCTCGGGGACGGGGTCGACTTCCTCAAAGTCGTGGTCGACGACTTTCGATTCGACGCCCGGTAGCGGCTTGCCGATGGAACCGGGGCGGCGGTCGTCCGGCCGGTTGGCGTGGGTGACCGGCGCCGTCTCGGTGAGGCCGTACCCTTCCATGAGGTCGGGTTCGAAGGTCTCCTCGAACTGTCGCATGACCTCGAGCGGGAGGCTCGAGCCGCCGGCGTTGGCGAACCGAACCGAACCGAGGTCGTACTCCGCCGCTTTCGGGTGGTTCACGAGGTCGTTGTACATCGCGGGAACGCCGTGGAACAGCGTGATGCCCTCCGATTCGACGAGTTCGAGCGCGGCCTCGGCGTCCCACTCGGCCATCGGCCAGTAGCTGCCACCCTCGTACAGCGTCGCCAGCATCGTCACCGTCATCCCGTAGATGTGGAACAGCGGGAGGACGCCCAGCATCTTGTCGTCGTCGTAGACGCCGTCGTGGATTTTCGGCGAGGCGCGGGCCTCGAAGGCGAGGTTCCGGTGCGTCAGGAGGACGCCCTTCGGGGTGCCGGTCGTCCCGGAGGTGTACGGTTGACACGCCACGTCGTCGTCAGCGCGGTCGACGATGTCGAGTTCCTCGTCGGCGAGGAACTCCTCGAACTCGACGGCGCCGTCGGCGTCGCCGACGCTGACGATGGTGTGGACGTCGGTGTCGTCCTGTACCTCTCGGACCTGCGGGACGAGGTCCGCGAGTGCGACGACGGCCGTCGCGCCGCTGTCGCCGAGCAGGTGGCTGATTTCGCGGGACTTGTACTGTGGGTTCATCGGAACGACGATGCCGCCGGCCCGGAGAATCCCGTGGAAGGCGATTACGTACTGCGGGAGGTTCGGGAGATAGACGCCGACGCGGTCGCCGGGTTCGACGCCCGAATCCGCGAGGGCTCTGGCGAATCGACCGGTCTGTGCCCAGAACTCGCCGTAGCTGAGTTCTCGCCCCCGGAAGCCGATTGCGGTGGCGTCGGGCGTCTCCGCGGCGCGCTGTTCGATGTCGACAAGCAGATTCGTCATCACTCACCCGTATCGGTCACCACGGGGTAAATCTTGCTTCACGGAACGGGCGTTTACGCTACGCGGCAGAGGGGTCCTCGGCGGCCGGGAATCGGAGGACAACCGTCGAGCCGCGGTTGGGGTGGTTCCGGATGTCGAGTTGTCCCCCCGCGTTCATGACGGCCCACCGGATGAGCCACAGCGTGACGCCCTGGAGGTGCTCGAGCGGGCGTTCCGCGCCGCTGGTCAGCGTCTGTCGTTCGCGCTCGGGGAATCCGGGCCCGTCGTCCGTGACACGGAGTTCGACCCACTCCCGGTCGTCCGTCTCCTCGACCTCGATATCAACTCGGGGTACGGGGACGACAGCGTGCTCGATTGCGTTTTCGACGACGTGTTCCAGACAGAGCCGAATCGTCGCGGGACACCTCGCCGGGGCGGGACTCGACGTCCTCGCTACCGAGCCGCCGGCAC
>JBMCDV010000213.1:0-3449 GCA_048618255.1 Natronomonas sp.
GTGGGTGACGATGACGACGGTGTACTCGGCTGCCAAATCGTCGATGAGGTCCTCGATTTTCGAGGTGGCGACGGGGTCCAGCGCCGACGCCGGTTCGTCCATGAGGACGACTTCGGGGTCCGGTGCGATGGCCCGAGCGATACACAGGCGCTGTTGTTGCCCCCCGGAGAGGTCCAATCCCGAGGAATCCAGTTGGTCTTTCACTTCGTCCCACAGCGCGGCGGCTTTCAGCGATTCCTCGACGCGGTCGTCGATGTCGCCGTCGTAGCCCTGGATATTCAGGCCGTAGGCGACGTTCTCCCGAATCGACTTCGGGAACGGGTTCGGCTTCTGGAACACCATGCCGACCTTCCGTCGTAAGGCGACTGGGTCGACGTCCTCGTCGTAGACGTTCTTGCCCCGGAGCTGTAGTTCCCCCTCGACCCGGGCGGCGTCGATGAGGTCGTTCATCCGGTTGATACACCGGAGGAACGTCGATTTTCCACAGCCAGAGGGCCCGATGAGCGCGGTGACTTGCTGTTCGGGTATCTCCATCGAGATATCCTTCAGCGCCTGGGTCTGGTCGTACCAGACGTTGATGTCGCGGGCGCTGATGAGCGTCCGGCCGTTCCCACGGTCGGTCGATTCGAGCCCGGCGGTCGGTCCCTGTTCGACGAGCGATTCGGACGAGGCGTCGGCGGTGGATTCGTTCCGGCTCATTGGATAGGTCCGTCTCGGTTGAGGGCGAGTACCGTCGTTGTGTCGGGAGATTCGACGGCAGTCCGTCGCTGGATAGCTGTCGGAGACGACACACTCGACCGCCCGTACTTACATCCCGTGGCTCCCGAGTCCGTAAATACTCCACTATGATTGCTATATAGGGCTATATTCCGCCACGTATTCCGATGGGAAACTGGACTTCGTTCCGATTCTCTCTACGCAATACAGGGGCAACGGAGTCGTTCTGTGGGTGTTTCGTGACTCAGTATATATTCCGATGATAATTTATATTATTGGCGGATAGGAATGCCTATGGAGACCCGAAAGGTGCAGGTGACGGGTGGCTCTACATACACCGTCTCGCTCCCGAAGGAGTGGGCGACGGAAAACGACGTCAGCGGGGGGAGCGTCGTCGAGTTCCACCCGGAGGAGGATTCGCTTCTGTTGACGCCGCGTCGCGACGAGGAGAAAGTCGAAGGCACGCTCGACATCACCGGACTGGAGGGCGACCAGTTGATGCGTGCGGTCGTGACGATGTACGTCAGCGGCTTTGACATCATCACCCTGGAGACCGCCCGAGTCAGCGCCGCCCAGCGACGAACGATTCGGGAGGCGACACAGGGTCTCGTCGGACTCGAAGTCATCGGCGAGACTTCCGAACGCGTCCAACTACAGGACTTACTCGACTCCTCGGAGCTGTCGATGCACAACGCCATCACGCGGATGCGTCTCGTCTCGACGACGATGCTCGGTGATGCCGTCACCGCCCTGCTTGAGGACGACGACGACCTCGCGGCCGACGTGGTCCAACGCGACGATGACGTCGACCGGCTGTGGTCGATGGTCTCGCGGGTGTTCCGGTCGGTGCTTCGTGACCCCTCGGCGGCCGCCGACATCGGCCTCGACCGCGAGACGTGTTTCGATTACCACTCCAGCGCTCGGCAACTCGAACGCGTCGGCGACCACGCCGCCAAGATAGCGACACACGCCGGGACGCTCGGCGCACCACCAGCGGACGCCGCCGAAGCCATCGAGGCGCTGCACACAGAGGCGACCGAAATCATCGAGATGGCGATGGACGCTTTACTGGAGGAGGACTCCGACCGCGCGACGCGACTCGCCAACGACGCACGACAGCGGATTACCGAAATCGACGAACTCGCCCGACGGGTCGACGACCGCATCCGCCAACTCGAACCCCAGCAGGCGCAGTTGCTCGGACTCATCGTCGACTCGCTGTCCCGAAGCGCCGACTACGGCGGCAACATCGCCGAGACGGCACTCCAGAAGGCCGCACCGAAGCCCTGATTTTTAGTATCGGCGCTCGTCCCTCCGGCTATGGTAACCGAACTCCGGGATGGCGTCTGGTGGATCGACTGCATCGGCGTCAACGCCTACCTCGTCGCCGACGACGAGGCCTTGACGCTCGTCGATACCGGAACTCCCTTCGACGCCACGCGAATCGAGGCCGCAATCGAGACTGCCGGGTTCACACCGTCGGCACTCGACCGCATCCTCATTACGCACTACGACCTCGACCACGTCGGCTCGGCGGCGAAACTCTCGACTGACGCCCCCATTTACGTCGGTCGTGCGGACGCCCCGTTCGTCTCCGGCGAGGAGCGACCGTCGCTGTCGGGACACAAGCCGCTCACACAACTCGTTTCGGGACTGTTCGTCCCCGACGTGCCGACCGACCGCGTCCATCCGGTCGCCGATGGGGACGAAATCGGTGGCTTCAGTGCCTATCACACGCCCGGTCACACGCCCGGTCACACCGTCTACCTCCACGACGAACACCGGGCGGCGTTCCTCGGCGACATGGTCATAGAGCGCGATGGCGACCTCCAGCCCTCTCCGTGGCTACTCTCTTATGACACCGACGAGGTTCGACGGAGCATCGACGCGTTCGTCGACCGCGCCCCCTCCTTCGAGGTCGCAGCGATGGGCCACGGAACACCGTTCCTGAAGGGCGGTGGCGTCCGCCTTCGGGAACTCGCCGCGGAGTAATCAAATAATCTCTTCGGCGACGGTCGCGGCGTCGAGTAACTCCGGGTCGACGATGTGGCCGGCTTGACCCTTCGCGAACTCCGGCACCGAATCTCGCGTGTAGACGACGATTCGGAGGTCGGGGTTGAGGTCCTTCGCGACCGCAATCGAGGTCGCCAACCCGGCGTCGGTGACGACGAGCGTATCGGCGTCGACGATGCCGGCCTCTTCGAGGGCCGGTCGATTGGCGGTCCCATCCGCGTAGCTCACGTCCGCGCCGCGTTCGGCCAGCGCCGCGCCGAGTTCGTCGGGGTCGCCCCCAGCGATGACGACCTTACTCATATTCGATGGTCGCCGGTGGTTTGTGCGTCACGTCGTAAACGACGCGAGAGACGTTGTCGAGAGTGCCTGTGATGCGCGACTGGATGCGCTGGAGCGTCTCCCAGTCGATTTCCTGTGCGCGGGCGGTCATGCCGTCGCGGGATTCGACCGACCGAACCGAGACGACCCAGCCGTGGACGCGGTTGTCGCCTTTCACGCCAGTGGCCTTCCCGAGCACCGCCGCGAGCGCCTGCCACGGGTCGTACTCCTCGAGTTCCTCCTCGATGATGTGGTTCGATTCGCGGGCGACCTCCAGTTTCTCCTCGGTCACTTCGCCGAGAACGCGGATGGCCAGTCCCGGCCCGGGGAACGGCATTCGCTCGGAGACGACCTCTTCGAGGTCCAGCGCGCGAGCGACCTCCCGGACCTCGTCCTTGTAG
>JBMCDV010000214.1:0-3430 GCA_048618255.1 Natronomonas sp.
GTCGTCAACACCGCGAGGACGACCACCAGCGGAACGAACACCGTCGCCAGTCGGTCCGCGAGTCGCTGGGCGCCCGGCCGTGAACTCTGAATCCGCCACAGCAACTCCACGAGTCGGTCGAGCGTGCTCGTCACCTCCTCGCCGGCCCGGATGACCAGCGGCGCGTCGGTGACGACGGTCCCGCCCCGTACGTCGTCGCCGGGCGCCTTACTCCGGGGGAGCGACTCGCCGGTCACGAGCGCCTCGTCGACCGCGGCCGACCCGTCGGCGACGGTGCCGTCGACCGGAATCCGGTCGCCGGGCTTGACGAGCAGGTCGTCGCCGGGTTCGACCGCCGAGACCGCGACCACCTCGCCGCCGGGATGGCGGGTCGCCTCCTCGACGCGGAGTTCGGTCAGCTCCGAAAGGAGGTCGCTGGCCCGGCGCTTGATTCGGGATTCGTACTGCGTCCCGGCGGTCACCACGAGAACGATGGCGATGGTCACGTCGAAGTACAACTCGGTGCGACCGAGGGCGAGCGCGAGGGTGCTGTAGACGTAGGCGCCGACGGCCGCGAGCGACACGAGCAGGTCGGTGTTCGGACGGCCGGCCCGGAGGCTGACGTAGGCGCCACGCAACAGCGGGTAACCGGTGTAGAACAGCACGACCGAGGTGAACACCCAGATGTTGGCGGCGATGTAGGCGAAGGCGAAGCCACCCAAATCGACCAGCGGTGGGTAGCCGAAGTACGTCGGATACAGAAAGAGGACGTACCACAGCATCGCCATCATGCCGAAGAAGCCGCCGCCGACGAGGAACCGAACCACGTCGCTGCCGTCGTCTTCGGTCTCCTCCTCGGGCAGTCGCGCCTCGTACCCGTACCCCGAGAGCCGCTCGGGGAGGGATTCGGCGTCGACGCGGTCGGGGTCGTAGACGACCCGGAGCAACTCGCTGGCGTAACTCGCCTCGGCGGCGTCGACGCCGTCGATGTCGTTCCCGAGGGATTCGACGAACACCTCACACGTCGAACAGTGCATCCCGTCGACCGCGAGAAACGTCTGCTCACAGCTCTCCGGAACCGGCTCTGTCCCGAGGTCGTCCTCGTTGGCTTCGAGCGCGGCCTCGGCGTCCTCGCCGAGACGACGCTGGACCTCCAGACAGCCCCGACAGCAGAACTCGCCGTCGGTGTCCGAGGCGGTTATCGGCGGGTCCGGCGTCGGCAGGTCACAGAGTTTACATGACATTGGTGAGAGAACGGTGTGGCAGCGGTGGGTGCGGCAGGTGGATGCCGAACAGCATCAGGCCGTGGGCCAACAGGACGTAGCCCAACACGAGAAACGCCGCGCCGAGCGCGCGGTGGAGCCACCGCCGTCGGGTCGCACCGACAGCATCGAGGACGGTGCCGTAGAGGAACAGCGTCGGAATCGTTCCCAGGCCCAAGACGAGAAGCGAGAGGCCGCCCCGAATAGGGTCGCCCAGCGCGAACGCATAGAGGTAGGCGGGGTAGATGATGGGACACGGAAACAGGCCGTGGAGCGCCCCGAGCCCGACGATTCCGGGGCCGGCAGCGAGCCGGTCGACGCGGTTCGTCGCGGCGGCGACGAGTCGACCCAGCGGCGCGCCGTCGGGGACGAACCGATGGAGGCCGCCCGCCCCGCCGAGCAGATACGAGACGCCGACGCCGACGATGAGCAGGCCGACGACGACGCCGACGCTGCCCCGGAGGCCGTCGCCGACCCCCTCGATTGCGGCCGCCGACCCGAACGTCACGGAGCCGAGCAGGCCGGCGAGGACACCGACGAGGGCGTAACTGCTCGCACGCCCGAGGTTGAACAGGCCGTGTTGCCGGACGGCTCTGGGGGTGAGTTGGCCCGCCCGTCGGCCCCCGTCGGCCGCTGTCGCGTCGACTCGCTTTGCGTACAGCGTCACCAGCGGGCCGCACATGCCGAGGCAGTGAGCGCCGGCGAGTAACCCGACGAGGCCGAAGACGGCGAGGTCGAGCCCGGCGGCGCTTTCGACGGCCATCCTCAGGCGGCGTGGCCGTCGCCGTGGTCGTGGCTCTCGACGGGTGTGAACGCGAGATACAGGCTCGCGAAGATGAGAACCACGTTCACGAGGGCGATGGCGACGAGCGGGTTACCGATGTAGACGGTGAACACGGCCACCGGCACGAGTGCCAACAGTGTGACGACGGCACCGAGGCGTGGTGTCAATTCCATACCGCGGGGTAGGGGGTCGAATAGTTAAAAATCCACCTACGGATCCCGATGTGTAAGACATCGGGGGTAGTGTTTTGTAGTTTCAGGCTTCAAGGCCATGCGTATGTCTGCAGACAACGACAAAAGAGAACTCGGACACGATGAGTTCGACCCGATAGGGACGCTCGCCCTCATCGGGATTTACTTCCTCATCCTCGTGGGGATGTGGATATTCACGTACTTCATCGAGTTTCTCGGCAACGGGCCGACGGTGATAGGATGAACATCCACACGTACGAGAAAATCTGGCTCATCGGGGCACTGGCACTCATCGTCGGGTTCATCGCGACGGTGACATACGGGGCGGCCGGCGCAGGAGTCGCGATGGTCGACGAGGCCGGCGGCACTGTCGACGCCGACGCCGTCACCGACGACGAGGACTTCGGCGAACCGCGCGTCGAGCAGGTCGGCGAGAACGAATACGAGGCGTACGTCATCGCCCAGCAGTTCGTCTTCAGGCCCGACCCCATCGTCGTACCGGCCAACAGCACGGTGACGTTCCACGTCACCTCCATCGACGTGATTCACGGCTTCGAGGTCGTGGGCACGAACGTCAACACGATGGTCGTTCCCGGCCAGGTCGCCGAGATAACCGTCGAATTCGACGAACCGGCGGAGTACGGTGTCCTGTGCAACGAGTACTGCGGTTCGGGCCACCACGACATGGAGGGCAAACTCAACGTGGTGCCCGAAGACGAGTACGAGGGTGAAAACGAATGAGCGCGGAACTGGAGGGAGAGGAGCTGTTCCTCGACCGCTTCCCCAAGGAAGCCCGTATCGTTCGGGCCTCGCTGTGGAGCGCCTTCATCGCCCTCGGAATCGGCGGGTTGGCCGGACTGATTCAGGCGCTTCACCGGACGAACTACCTCCGTATCATCGACTCGGCGGACTACTACACCGTCCTCACGCTGCACGGCGTGTTGCTGGTCATCTCGTTTACCATCTTCTTCCTCGTCGGACTGTTCACGTGGGCGGTGACGCGGAGCCTCGACAGACCGGTCGAGGACATCCGATTCACGTGGGCGTGGTACCTGACGATGGTCGCCGGGACGGCGCTTGCGGGTATCGCCATCCTCGGTGGCTTCGTCGATTCGATTCCGATTAGCGCCGACGTGCTGTTCACGTTCTACGCGCCGCTGCAGGCCCATCCGCTGTTCTACGCCGGCCTCGCGGTGTTCATCATCGGCACGGGG
>JBMCDV010000215.1:0-3396 GCA_048618255.1 Natronomonas sp.
GTTCTGGACGACGGCCCGTATCGTCGAGGAACTTCGCTCCGTCGGCGTCGACGAACTACACGTCGGCCGCGATGCCCTCGGCGAGGAACGCCTCTCGGTACCCGACGAGGCGGAACTCGACGAGTGGGTCGACCGCGCTCGCGAGGCCGGCGCCGACCCCGACCTCGTTGAGGCGATGGCCGGCGGCTGGACCGGCTGTGTCGCCGTCATCGAGCAGGGTGAGGGTCCCGTCGTCGGGTTGCGCGTCGACATCGACGGTCTCCCGCGCGAGGAGTCGACCGACGACGACCACCACCCCGCACGCGAGGGGTTCCGCTCGGAAACCGGGGCGATGCACGCCTGCGGTCACGACGCCCACGCCACCATCGGTATCGGCGCCATCGAAGCTATCAAGGAAAGCGACTTCACGGGGACGCTGAAGGTGTTCTTCCAGCCAGCCGAGGAGGTCATCGGCGGCGGCAAGCCCATGTCGGAATCCGGCCACCTCGACGACGTTGAGTACCTCTTTGCGCTCCACACCGGCCTCGACTTCCCGACCGGCGAGGTCGTCGCCGGCATCGGCGACATGCTCGCTGTCACGCAGTTCTACACCGAGTTCAGCGGCTATCCGGGCCACGCTGGCGCACGCCCCGAGGAGGGACGAAACGCCGTACAGGCGATGGCGACTGCTGTCCAGAACCTCTACGGAATCCCCCGCCACAGCGAGGGCGCCTCGCGGGTCAACGCCGGCCGAGTCGGCGGTGGCACGGCGACGAACATCATTCCCGAGGAGGCGTTCGTCCACGGCGAGGTCCGCGGCGAGACGACCGAAATCCGCGATTACACCTTCGAACGTGCCGAGAAGGTCTTCGAAGGAGCGGCCACCTCCCACGACTGCGACGTCGACATCGAAATCGAAGGGGAGGCCCCATCGGCCGAGAGCGACGAGGCGCTCGTCGACGTCGTTCACTCGGTGTCGTCGACGCACCCCGAGGTGACACAGCCGACGCGCCGTGGCTCCCTCGGCGGCAGCGAGGACGCGACCTTCCTCATGCAGTACGTCCAGGACAACGGCGGACTCGCCACCTACGTCGGCATCGGAACCGACCACCCCGGCGGCCACCACACTGCCACGTTCGACGTAGATGAGGACTCCTTAGAAATCGGCGTCGACGTGCTGAGCGGGGCCATCGAGGCTGTCAGCCACGAGCGACCGTAATCGGAAGACTGCCTCAGTGGTCGTCTTCGCGCCACTTGTGGTCGCACTCGACGCAGGTGAAAAATCGGGTTTCGGACTCGTCGGCGGCGCGAATCTGTTTCATCTCGTAGCGGGCGCGGTCGTGGCCACATTTCGGGCAGTTGACTCTCGTCGTCGGACCGATTTCGGCGTCGTCGACTTCGGACATGTCGACCGGGCCGCTGTCGGTGTCCTGGCCCTCCGTCGTCGTCATGCTCGCTTCGTTTTCGGTGTCGCGTGCCTTCTCGAAGCCGCAGGACTGACACACCCACATGTCGTCCTCGCTGTGCATCATCGAACCGCACTCGTCGCAAAACTCCATATCCGTGTGTGACGGTACGAGCCGTATTTAACTGGCGGGGTTCAAGCGTCGCCCTCGGATTGGCCGGGTTCTCCGAGCGCTTCCTCCGGAAGGTAACTGAACACCTCGTCGCGCAACTCGGCGGCGGAGTCGAACGCTTCGCTCGGCACGTCAGCGACGAGTCCACCGAGGTTGGCCTCACCGTCGGCGTACTCCAGCGTCACGTCGTCCAGTTCGGTCGCGGCCGACTCGCGGGACACCGGATACGACATTGCCTCCAGCGGTTCGTTGATGTGGCTCAGCTTGACAGTTCGTGTCATAGGAACACTCCGGTCGCTGTGGGCAAAACTCCGTCGCCGTTCCGTCTTCGGAAGGGTGATACGATTCCTCCCCGTCGCTTCGGTAGATGTTCGGGACGGACCGTCGGGTCATCGTGCTCGCGTTGGCGCGGATGGCCGACGCCGTCGCCAACTCGTTTCTCATCATCGTCCTGCCGCTGTACATCGCCAGCGGCGAACTCGCCCTGCCGGGGTTCGAGGGCGTCTCGGTGCTCGGGATTCCGGTCACCATCGAGTTGCTCATCGGCGTGGCACTGTCGCTGTTCGGCTTCCTGAACAGTTTCGCTCAGCCCTTCACCGGGCGGCTCTCGGACCGAACCGGACGCCGGAAAATCTACATCCTCTTCGGGCTGGCGGTGCTTGCGGTCACCTCGATTGCCTACGCCGTGGTCGACAGCTACGAGGCGCTACTCGTCGTCCGCGCGATTCAGGGGCTCGGTGGCGCCTTCGTCATCCCGACGACCATCGCCCTGGTCAACGACCTCGCCCGCAGCGACGCCGAACGCGGCGGCAACTTCGGCGTGTTCAACACCTTCCGGCTCATCGGCTTCGGCTTCGGTCCCGTCGTCGCCGGCCTCGTCGTCCAGGGCGGCCCCTATCCGCTTCCGACCGGCGTGACGCTGTCGGGGTTCAACGCCGCCTTCGGCGTCGCCGTCCTCGGCGCGCTCGTCAGTTTCACGCTCGTGACGCTACTCATCAGCGACCCGCCGAGTACGCGGGCAGAGGCATCCGACGACCTCTCGGTGTCGGTGATGGGCGAAGACCGACTGTTCGACCCCGTGTTCGTCCTCGGCGTCGGCACGCTGTTCATGGCCATCTCGATTGCGCTGTTCGCGACGCTACAGGAACCGGTCAACACCCGACTGAATCAGGGTTCGACGTGGTTCGGAATCCAGTTTTCGGCGGTCGTCATCGCGAACGTCGTCCTCCAGGTGCCCATCGGCCGCGCCGCGGATAGAGTCGGTCGGAAACCGTTCCTCGTCGGCGGGCTCGTCATTCTCGCGCCGTCAGTGCTCGCACAGGGGCTCGTCACCTCGCCGTGGACGATGCTCGTCGCCCGGCTCGCCCACGGGGTTTCGGTGGCGATGGTGTTCGCACCTGCACTCGCCGTCGCCGGCGACCTCGCCGAAGAGGGCCAGTCGGGGACGACGCTGTCGGTGCTGACGATGGCCTTCGGGTTCGGTACCGCAATCGGACCGCTGGCCTCGGGTGTGTTGTTCGGCTACGGCTTCGTCGTCCCCTTCGCCTTCGGGTCGGCGCTGGCGCTGGCGGCGCTCGTCCTGGTGGCTACACAGGTCGAAGAAACGCTCGAAGGCGCCGTTTTTCCCGACTTCGTTCCCGGCGGCGATTAGCGAGACGGCTACGCGGATTCGCTCATCGGTTCCGGCCGAGCGACTCGTGGCTGGTCACCCAGTCGGAGGCTGAGATGGCGGCACCGAGCGAGATTTCGCCGGCAAGCACGGTTGCGGCGGCGATTTCGGCGAGTTTGTTGACGTTGCCGGGGCCGGCACAGTCGAGGATTTCGAGACACTCCTGCTGGG
>JBMCDV010000216.1:0-3392 GCA_048618255.1 Natronomonas sp.
CACGTTCAAGACCCGCGACGAGCTCGAAGAGCTCTACGCCGAGTACGGCATCGACGGCGACGAGACGACCATCGCCTACTGCCGTATCGCCGAGCGCTCGTCGGTCGCGTGGTTCGCGCTGCACGAACTGCTGGGCTACGAGGACACCACCAACTACGACGGTTCGTGGACGGAGTGGGGTAACCTCGTCGGCGCCGAAATCGAGACCGGCAACTAAGCCGATACCAGTTCTCGCATTTTTCACGGCCGATAGCACCGCCGCCGTCGATACCGACCCTTCCTCGGACCGCTGGTTACAAGCGCTCACCGAACCTACGCCGACACATGACAGATTCGGAGTTCGTCGAGTCGGTTCGGGAGGCAAACAACACCGCACTCTCGCGGCTCGGCTCGTCGAAATCGCTGTACGCCGACACGATGGGGGAGATGGACGTCGAGGAGGTGCTTCGGGCCGCTGCGACGGCCGAACACCACGCCGCCGAGACGTACGAGGCGTGGGCCGAGACGGCCGACGGCGAGGTGGCCGACGCCTTCGCCGAGACGGCCGACGAAGAGCGCGAGCACTACGAAACCGTCGTGGGCGAACTCGAATCCCACGACCCCGGAGAGGTGTCCGCCATCCAGTCGTATCTCCGCGGCCTCGAGGGTGACATCGAGCGGCTCGGTGGCTTCGTCGGCCGGACGCTCGCCGCCGAGAAGTCCAAAGAGCAGATGACCGGCTTCTTCGTCGGCAAGGCCGACCCACAGACCGCGAGTCTGTTCCGCGGGATGGGCGAGGACCTCGATGCGCAACTCGAACGCGCAATCTCCCTCCTGGAGGCCCACTGTGGCGACGACGAGGATTGCTGGGACCGCGCCGAAGAAGCCGCCTCCGGTGCGATACAGACCGCCTACGAGGAGTACACCGAACGGCTGGAATCGATGGGCGTCAATCCCAAACCGGTCTGCTGAGGGCGACACCACCGCATGTGAGGAGGAACCGACTGTCGCCTCGTCGCTACCGCACGACATTCGGCCACTTTGTTTTTATACACTCGTGGAGTTCCCCCGCCAAATGCGTACACGGAGGTCGGTCGTCGGTGGTCGTCGATAGGCTTCGTCGGGACACACGGAAGGGCACGAGCGGGAAGTACCTCGTCTCTACCGGCCTGTTCGTGTTGGCGGCCGGGTTGTTCACCGAGACGCTCGCGTGGCGGTTCGGGGTCGCCGGCATTCAGGTGTCGATACTCGAAATCGGGTTGCTGATTCTCGGGGCCGCACTCGGGCGGTTGCTCGTTCGGGCGATACTCCGCAAACTCAAACGAACCGTGCTGAAGGGACTCGCTATCGGAACCCTTTCGCTGGGCGTCGGACTGCCGGCGCTTCCGGCGGTCGCAACCGTACCGTTCGCCGGCCGCCTCGCCAACCGACTGCCGTACCGCGGCATTGCGGAGCGGTTACCGTGGTTCGGGGTGTCCCGATACCAGCGCCTCGCCCGCGCCGTCGGCGGCAAGCGGGGCGTCGGGTTGGGTGGCGTGAGTGGAACGCTGTTCGTCTACGGCGCGGAAGCGGGCAAACTCGGCGAGACGTATCTCGCCTTCGGACACCGGCTGGAACTGGCGACGATTTTCGCGCTCCTCGCGGTTTCGGGGGCAGCGATTTACGTCGTCCGGAACGTCTGATGACTCCGCGTCGACGTGGACTGAGAGCCTTGCTACACAAAACCCGCGGGCGACTCCTACCCAGCGGCCGCCAGCCGTACTACACACACCCTGGCGTAGAATTAGTTGACGTCGACGATTTCGATTTCGAAGGTGAGCGTTTCGCCGGCGAGTCTGGGGTTGAAATCCACCCGTACGACCTCCTCTCCCGCGTGGACGACTTCACCGGGTTGGCCGTTCTGTGCTTCGAGGTAGTCGCCTTCCTCGGGCATCTGGCCGCCGAGCATCTCTCGAAGTTCGGCAGTTTCGAACTCCTGGACGTTATCCTCGCTCGGTTCGCCGTAGGCTTTCTCCGGAGGAATGGTCAGCGTCGTTGTCTCGCCGGCTTCCAGGCCGATGAGTCCCTCCTCCATCCCTTCGATGACCTGTTCTGCACCGACGTCGACCGTAAGGGGTGCATACTCTCGGTCGGGCTGAGCCTCGGTCAGTCCTGCTTTCTCGGCGACGGCCTCTCGTGACGTGTCGAAGACCGTGTCGTCGTCCAGTCGGCCCGTGTACTCCAGTGTTACAGAATTGCCAGTAGCAATCGTCATGGATGGTAGAGGGACGACACGGGGAAAAGCCATTGCATCAAGAGATTACAGCCAAGACGTGGTCGGACCCGAACCCGACCCACGGAACGGTGGTGAAATACGACTTTGTCAGGAGGGTACTTCGGATGAAGTATATTTCGGCGACTTCAGGACGGTAACCGGGTGGCCGCTACAGAGAACAGTAGCGAACCCCTTGATGAGTCTCTCAGGCCTCGACGCCGACAAACGAGTGACACCGGGACATCTATGTGACCGACTCCGAAACGGGGTAGCATGAACGAAGCCGACCCCTCGTCCGGGGGGTGGTTCGAGGACGTCGACCGCGAGGACGCCGACTCGGTCACCGAGTCGATTCGGACGGGCAGTGCCGAATCGCCGGCGGCGTGGCCGGAACGCGCAGTCGAGTCGGGGTTCGCTGCCGACGAAGACGAGTACTACGAAGTATTACACGATGCGACGATGCGTGCGACGCGGGAGGCGGTACAGGAGGCAGAGCAGTCGGGTGACAAACAGTTGATGCATAGTATCCGGGCGATGGACGACTGCGAGCGGGTCGCCAACGAACTGGCCGAGCGCGTCGCCGAGTGGGCCGGAAGCAGATACGAGGATGCGGAGACGGGAGTCGAATACGCCCGTGAAGTAGCCGATTCAGGCGACGAGGACCCACTCGTCTCGCTTTCGCGACGGGTCCGTGACCTCGACGACGAGGCTGCGGACCTCCGGGCCCACGTCGAGCGAACGGCCCCGGAAGTGGCGCCGAACCTCTCGGCGCTGGCCGGGCCCGTGTTGGCGGCTCGACTCATCGCACTCGCCGGCGGACTGAAGCAACTCGCCCGCAAGCCCGCCGGGACGGTCCAGGTGCTGGGCGCCGAGGAGGCACTGTTCGCACACCTCCGGGGGCGAGCGCCGTCGCCGAAACACGGCGTCATCTTCGTCCACGAGGCGGTTCAAGGGACCCACCCTGACAACCGGGGGTCGGCGGCGCGTGCGCTGGCGGGGAAACTCGCTATCGCCGCCCGCGTCGACCACTACTCCGGGGAGCGGAAACCGGAACTCGACGCGGAACTCGCCGAACGAATCGAGCGCATCCAGGCGCGTGATGTCGATGAGTGACCTTCCCTCGGGTGTCGAGCGCCGCGCCTTCGACGGTCGCGAATCG
>JBMCDV010000217.1:0-3354 GCA_048618255.1 Natronomonas sp.
GCGTCGAATCCTTCGAGTGTCGTATCGTCGCCGGCGCCGACGGCCCCCGCTCGCGGGTCCGCAGGGAGGTCGGCCTGCCGGACCCCGAGGAACTGCTCCACGGGGTGTTGGGCTTCGAGTTCGAACCCGACGGGCAGGACTACGTCGACGTCCACCTCACCGTCCCCCGCTTTTTCGCGTGGCGCATCCCCCGCGGCGAGGCGGGCGTCGAGTACGGCCTCGCCGTCGCCCCGGGCGACGACGCACCCGGTCGCTTCGATGAACTGCTCGACGACTACGGCGTCGCGTTGGACGAACGCTGTTCGGGCGCCATCCCAATCGGACCCCCCGACCGAACGGTCGGAAAGCGGAGCTTTCTGGTCGGCGACGCCGCCGCCCAGACGAAGCCGTTCACCGGTGGCGGCATCATCTACGGAATGCGCGCCGCCGACATCGCCGCCCGCGAAATCGACCCCAAGCAGCCGGCGACACTGGAGAACTACGAGACGGCGTGGCGCGAGGAGTTGGCCGGCGACCAACGCCTCGGGAAACTGATTCGGGCGGGCTACTCGATGCCGAAGCCAATCCAGAAGGCCGGGATGAAGGCGTTCTCCGGTGAAATCGGCGTCCACATGGACCGACCGACCTCGCTGTTCTCGAAGGCGCAACTCCGAGCGCTGTTTTCGTGGAACTGATACCCGCCGACGACCTACGGCGGCCATGACCACGCCCGACTCCACCCCGCGGACCGAGGGACCCTTCCGCCTGCTGCCGGGGCGCACCGACGACGAGTGGCTGTTGCTCGACGCCGAGTCGGCGGACCCGACGTACGTCCTACGGGAGGCACTGCCCGACGACGCCGTCGTCGGCAACCGAATCGACGCCGACATCTCCTGGGACGGCGACGAGCCGGTCGTCGAGTCGGCGACCGTCGAGACGGCCACGACCGTCGAGTTCGTCCGGACGGAGGCGGTCATCTTCGAGGCCGCCCAGAACTGCTTCGAGGCGGCCCGCGCCGAGGGCGAGGCGATGAACTCGCGAGTCACCTACAACACGGACAACGAGGCCAACGGCGTCCTCTACACCTTCGCCGAACAGGCCGGCAGCCGCGACCTCTTCGAGGAGTTCCGCGACGGCCTGAAGCCCTTAGAACCGCTCATCGCTCGCGCGGCCCAACCGGAGGAGGTGGACCCGCCGTTTTCGGTGTTCGTCATCGACCCCGAAGAGCCGTTCGTCGTCGTCTACATCGTCCTCGACCCCGACGGCCTGCTGGACGAGACGGTCCGGGATACGTACCTATAGGTCGTCGTTCTCGTAGGCTTCTTCGTAGCGCTCCATGGCATCCTCGTGGCCCCGGACGGCCGTCTCGTAGGTCGCTTTCAGGTCCTCGATTGGCGTCTCCGTCGCGTCGACCCGGAGGTTCTCGTAGGCCGGCTCGATGGCCCGCTCCTCGGTGGTTTCGACGAGCAACGCGGCGCTCTGGACCGGCAGGTCCTCGCGTTTGTCGCCGCCCTCGGCGTGGCCCGCTTCCAGCGCGTCGATGAGTCGCTTCGGGAGCGGTTCCGCTCGGTCGCCGTTCTCGTAGGTGTCGGCGACTGCATCGACGACTTCCTCGCCGGTCAGGAGGTTCCCGGCGACGGTGTAGTTCCCCCCATCGTGATGTCCGAACCACGGTTTGCACTCCTCGCCGGAGAAGACGAACGACCCCTCTCGGTCGACGCCGTGGAGCTGGCGGTTCTCGGCGCCGTCGTCGGCGTTCAGAAGCGACTGCAGGGCGTCCTCGACGGCGAGTCCGTCGTCGATGTACTCGATGCCCCGCTCGCCCAACTCGACGTTGACGAGGCTCTGGGTCGCGACGGCGCCGTTCTCGCTGGCGAAGGGACACAGCGTGCCGACGCCTGCGAGTCGGGTCGTCACGGCGACGCCGAACCGCGTGTGTTCGTTTCCGTCATCGTCCTCATACTCCTCGCGAACGCCGATGCTGAAGGTCATACGTGGGCGAACGACCGGGAGCGACAAAAATGGAGACCACGAGGTCGGTGCTGCCGGGAGGGCGGATGAGTAAATCGGCTCTGTAGAAACTCTCAGCAGTTGCTACAGACGGCGTGGGAGATATGGAAAATATATTCAGCACTATAGACACGTTCTATTCACGATTTCTTGACTGAATCAGTTGTAAGGGCGGGTCTGCGTATCGCCTGATAGCGTATCCTACTCTCACTAGTCTTCCGCAGGACAAGAAATAGTGTATCCACCTAAATCTGGATTCAAACGCATTCGGAGAAGGTGGCCGAGTTCCTCCACAGCCTCTTGACGGCACTGATGGTTCTCGGGGTAATAGGTGAACTCTCGGACGAGGTTATCTCCGCCCTGTACCTTCACGTCCAATTGAATATGGGCTTTCTGCGATTCGAACGCATCCTCGAATAGCTGTCTATCTACTTCACCATCGTCCGTCATTGCATCCATCTGGAAACTGTTGAGGTATAAATACGGCTCGTCGCCATCTTCAGCCTCTGGGTCGAGGGCTCCCACATCTACAGCCAATTGTTGGTCGTGAAAATTGTCGATATGGATTGAAGTAAAAAGTGGGTCATCCTGTAGATAGCTACAGCCCGCGAGTGGTCCTGCCGTCATCGCTCCACCCGCCACTAGCAAATCCCGTCGGCGAATTGTCACGTCCATAATTTCCCACTGTTATGGACGTTACAAATACATTTTGGTCAATTTATAGTTTGTAATTTCATCTGCCGAACAAAACGTGAATCGTCTGTATGCATCACGACCGCTGAAATCTATCATCGGTCGAAGGTTCCAACAGCGCCAGTAAAACCGATATTCGGGGAACTGCGGTCGTGGATGAGCATCCGCGAGCGCCCGGAGGGCGCGAGCGGTTCACGCCGGGCGAACGGAGTGAGCGCGGCGGCAAGGCGGGTGACCACCGGGAACCCGCCGCCGCTTTTTCATCGAAGTTTTTCCCGGCGGGCCGCAGGCCCGCCGTGGAAAAAGTTCGGAGGGTAAAACCTATGCCGCCAGCAACCACTGTCGGTCGTATGGGCATCATGAGCAAGATTCTCGGCGGGAGTTCCCACAACGCCGAGGACTACGTCGAACTCGACATCGACGATTTCGACGCCGACGCGGGCGACGCGACGGTGAAAGTACACTTCGCTGAAATCAGCGACAAGAACGACGTCATCGACATCAAGGACGCCGTCTACGACGGCGACATCGTCATCGCCGACATCATCCGGCACACGACGACCGACCGGACGATGGAGCACATCTCCGACGAACTGAAGCAGGTCGCCCACGAGGTGGGCGGCGACATCGTCCAGAAGGACGACGACCAGATCATCATCACGCCGGGCGGCG
>JBMCDV010000218.1:0-3354 GCA_048618255.1 Natronomonas sp.
CCCCGGAGCGGCACGTCGAAACGCCCTGACGGCCGCCCTCGGTCTCTTCGGCGTCGGCATCGCGTTGGCGTACAACGCACGCGTGACCGGGTCGCCGCTCGTCTTCCCCTACGAAGCGTTCGCACCGATGGACGGCCCCGGATTCGGCGAGCGCCGCATCCTCGGCCACGAAATCGATTACACGCTGGACCTCGCGTTGGAAGCCAACGGCTACGTCCTCTGGTACTTCGCTACCCGATGGTTCACGGCCGGCCTCCTCGGGACGGCCGTCGCCGCCGTCGGCCTCGCCGTCGCCGCCCGGCGCTGGGTCGGAGGTCTCGACGGCGAGCGCCGCCGCGTCGGCGGGCTGCTCGCGGCCCTGTTCGTCACCGTCACCCTGGGCAACCTCGCCTTCTGGGGCAACTACAACGTGTTGGCGACGATGGACGACCCGACCGACGGCCTGCTCTCGCAGTTCGGCCCGTTCTATCACTTCGATTTGCTCGTCCCGCTGTCGGTGTTTTCGGCGTTCACACTCGTCGTCGGCTGGCGACGCGCCCGCGACGGCGCCGCCATCGAACGACTCTCCGCTGCTGCCTCGCCGCGTGCCGTCCGCGCCGTGGGCGTCATCGCGCTCGCGACGATACTGGTCGGCGGCGGCGTCGCCAACGCTGCCGTCCTCACACCGCCCGTCGAGCGCAGCGCGGGCCACACCGAGAAGTACGACACCACCTACGAACCCATCGAGACGACCGACTTCGAAGACGCCGTCGTGTTCATCCCGACGCCGTACGGTGACTGGCAGAATCACCCCTTCCAGTACCTTCGGAACGACCCCGGCTTCGACGGCCCCGTCGTCTACGCTCTCGACCGCGACCCAGCCGGCGACTTCGCCGTGATGGACGCCTACCCGAACCGGACGTACTACCGCTACACCTACCGCGGGGCGTGGACGCCCGACCCCGACCGCAGCCTCACGCCGAAACTCGACGAACTCGACGTGCGCTCCGGCGACCGACTCGATGGCGAGACGACGGTCGGCATCCCCGCCCGCGTCGAGCGGGCGACCGTTCGACTGGAGAGCGTCTCCGGCGGCCACGTCGAATACGACACGACGGACGTCGGCGGCGTCGGAACCGACTACACTGCCGAGTGGCGCCTCGACGGCGACGAGGCGAGTCTCGCCGGCGCCAACGGAACCGTCTCCGTCGCCGACACGGACGAACTCATCCTGCTCGTCCGACTCGTCCAACCCGACGGCGGCACGCTGACGTACCGACAGGAGGTGACGGTGCGCACGACCGACGGAACCGTCGAGGTCGTCTGGCCGTCCGAGCGAACCGTCTGTTCGCTGGTCGACTACTGCGGCCGGGAGGGTACCTACCTCCCCGATGACCCCGATGCGCACTTCGCCGGAGTGGCCTTCGAAACTGACGTAGAAGCGTCGTCGTGAGAAGGAGCGTCGCGAGTTACCGGAACCGCTCTTCGAGACAGACCTTCACGATGGACTTGGCGATGGCGACCCCGCCCTCTATCGGGTCGAATTTCGTCTCGCCGGCGCGTTCGGCGTACTCGATGGGTCGCTCCTGTATATCGTAGCCGCGCATCAGCGGTCGGATGAGCAACTCCGCCGACAGGCCGGTGTTCTCGGTCCACTCGATGTCTTCGACCACATCGCGTCGGTAGGCCCGCATGCCCGTCGTCGTGTCGTGAACGCGTTCGCCCATCAGGACGCTGGCGACGGCGGCGAAGGCGTGGTTGCCGAAGCGGTTGAACGCCGGCATCGCGTCGGCACCGTGGTACAGGCGGTCACCCGAGACCACGTCGTACCCCTCGTTGATGGCTGCGAGGAACTCGGCCAGTTGCTCCATCGGGTAGGTGTCGTCGCAGTCGGTCGTGACGACGACGGGGCGGTCGGGGGCTAAAATCGCCTCCCGGACGGCGACGCCGTACCCCTGTGGCTCCTGTTCGATGACGCGGGCGCCATGCTCGCGAGCGATTTCCGGTGTGCGGTCGTCGGAGCCGTCGACGCAGACGACCTCCGCCTGGCCGTCGGTGACGCGTTCGATGTCCTCGAGGACGGTCGCGATAGCGGCCTCCTCGTTGTAGGTGCCCATCACGACGCTGAGGTCTTCGAAGGTGTAGTCGTCCGCCGTCTCCTCGTCACCGTCGACGGCCGATTCGGAGCCGTTCGAGTGCTGTAACTGACTCATTGTTCTCCCGTCTCTGGCGCACCGACTTAGGCTTTTAGGTTTACCTAAAACAGATTCAGAGTGCCGTTTCGATGTCTTCAGCGGCTCGAATCGCGAGTGCAGCGATGGTGAGCGTCGGGTTCATCGCACCGCCAGTGGGGAAGACGCTGCTGCCGACCAGCCAGCAGTTCTCGAGGTCGTGGGTGCGGAGCGTCGGCGTCACGACGCTGTCGTCGGGGTCGGTTCCCATCCGGGTCGTCCCCATGTGGTGATACGCCGGACCGGTGTTTTCGGGACCGACCTGCCACGTAATCTCGGCACCCAACTCCTCAAGAATCGACCGCTGAATCTCGTTTGCTCGTTCGATGGTTCGGCGAGTCCGGTCGTCGAGCGACCAGTGTATCTCGGGCACGGGGTTGCCGTGGTCGTCGGTTCGGCTCTCGTCGAGCGTGACGTAGTTGTCCTCGCTCGGCAGTTGCTCGACGAGTGCGCCCATGCCGACGTGGTCGCCGTAGTTCGCCCGGAGTCGTTCGAGTAACGCGTCGCCCCAGTCGTCGCCGGTCAGCGCCATCTCCACCGGCGAGGGACCGGCGTAGTTGAAGAACTCCAGTTTGAACGGACCCACCGTCTCGTCGGCGTCGTCGTAGAACTGGTGGCACTCGCTGGTGAGGAAGCCGACGTGATTCTGTCGAGTGGGTTCGCCGAGTCGGCCGCCCATTCCGGCGAAGAGGTGGTCCATGAAACACTTTCCGACGAGGCCACTGGAGTTGGCGAGTCCGTCGGGGTAGTGTTCTGACTCGGACAGCAGGAGCAACCGGGGTGTCTCGACGCCGCCGCAAGCGACGACGAAGGCGTCGGCCTCCTGTCTGTGCCGTTCGCCGTCCGGGGTGGCGTAGACGGCCGCCTCCACGGAGTTCGGGCCGTGTTCGAGCCGCTGGACGGCCGCGCGGTCGATGACCGTCGCCCCCCGTCGCTCGGCGGCCTCGGCGTGAACCGTCGCGTCGTACTTCGCGCCGGAGGGACACACCGGTTGGCAGGTGCCGTAGCCGACGCAGGCGCTGCGGCCCTCGCGGGATTCGGAGTTTCGGGCGTTCGGCACCGAGTGCATCGCGATTTCGAGTTCCTCGCAGGCCTCTGCGAACAGGCTGTCGCTGTAGGAGGGCGGGAACGCCGCCATCGGGTG
>JBMCDV010000219.1:0-3350 GCA_048618255.1 Natronomonas sp.
CGGTAGGCCAGCGAGCGATACCGGGTACGCCAGTTCCGTTCGGTCATGCCGCCGTCGGTGGCGGCCTCGCGTGCGACGCACATGTCGGTGGCCCACGCCACGTCGTACTCGAGGCCGGCGAGCCGGTGGGCCGCATCGCGGGCGCCGCCGATTTCGAGGTATTCGTCGAAGCCATCCAGCTCTTCCAACACCTCCCGAGTGAAGGCGGCGTTGCCGCCGTTGAAGTAGGTGACCGTCCGCCCGCGGATGGTGCGCGACTCGCTCGTGTCGGTGGCGACGCCGGCACGGAGTTGTTCGTGAGTCGGGCCGGTGACGGCGTCCGCGCTTTCGAGTCCGTCGGCGACTGCATCGAGCCATCCCTCCTCGACGGCCATGGTGGGGTTGACGAACGCGACGGCATCGCCGCGGGCGCGGTCGAGGCCGGCGTTCCGAGCGACGTTGA
This sequence comes from Natronomonas sp., assembly GCA_048618255.1. Lineage (GTDB taxonomy): Archaea > Halobacteriota > Halobacteria > Halobacteriales > Haloarculaceae > Natronomonas. Next base: position 443 of record JBMCDV010000219.1, read on the forward strand.
CGTTTCGGTCGTCGGTTTCGACGAGCACTGACACGTCCTCTCGCTCTCGAACCATTCCGCTTGTTCCGTCGGTGGAGGGTCCGTTGACGACGAGAACCTCGACGGGGGCCTCCGCGGTGAGCGCGTCGAGACAGCCGCCGAGCTCGTCGCGGTCGTTCAGCGTCGGCACCACCACCGAGAGCTCCATACTCCGGCGTAGCGCGCCCGATGCCTAAAAGTTCCGCGGGTTCGCCTCACTCGGTGATGCGGGCGTCCCAGTAGGAAACCGACGCGAGCCGGTCACCGACCGGCGTCCGACCCACCGCGGTGTCGAGGGCCCGGAACGGCCGAGCGACCCACCCGGGAACCGCTCGGTAGAAGCCGTACGGGACGACGAAATCGTGGGCTGCATCGGCCAATTCGAGGTCGGCACCGACGAGCAACTCCCGTACCTCCCGCTCGGAGTAGAGCCGCGACCCCATCGGCAGCGCCCAGTTGTATATCGAGCGGGTGGAGTAGCGGTTGAACGTATCGAAAAACACCTGATTCTTCGAGACGCGCCGGAGTTCGGCCATGAACGCCTCCGGGTCGGGTGCCAGGTGAAAAAACCGCATCGCGAAGACGGAATCGAAGTAGTCGTCGGGGAACGGCAGTCGACTTGCGTCGGCCTGCATGAAATCCAGGCTGTCGGTGACGCCGGCGGCGCGGGCCTTCGCCCGCCCCTGTTCGAGCATCGCCTCGGAGATGTCGACGCCGACGATGTCGGCGCCGCGGTCGGCGAGCATGACAGTGAACCGCCCCGTCCCGCAGGCGACTTCGAGGACGCGTTTCCCATCCAACGGAGCCAGAGCGTCCAACACTGCTTCCTTCTCGCGCCGGTCGATGAAGCGGCCTCCCTGCGAGAAGCGTTTGTCGTCGTACGCCTCCGCGATGTCGTCGGCCTGATACCACTCCTGTCCCTTCACGCTACTCAAACCGACCCACCCGGGGCATAAAAGAATGCTGGATACAGCAGCCACGGAGGTCCCCTCGCTCCAGACCGCGCCCGACCCGCGCCGCGTTCTGCGGCCGCACTGGCGAGTGCCATCGCCGACCGATTGGTCGGGTATCCGGCGGTCCGGTTCTAGTCGACGAACTGACTGTTTCGCGCTCGAACCTCTCCGTTCGTCGAAACACCACGGCACAGTTGTTCCAAAAAATGTGAATGAACGTCCAGCCGGTGGCAATTTTTGGGGCGTATTTCGGAACGGTACTACATGACGGAATTCGGAGTATAAGGGGCCATAATACACACTTGAGTGTACCTATTGTTTTGTTACCCATATAGCGAAGCTTTACCAGTGGGTTCCACTCACGCACCTGTATGAGCACGACCACGGAGGAACGCTCACGCCAGACCGACTCGCCGCTGTCAGACCCAGAGTTCCGCGAGCGGCTCCGGGAACTCCCCCCGAGCGCCAAACTCGTCGCGAAGGTCCTGGAGGACGCCTCACCGCTCTCACAGGGGCAACTCGCCGAGGAATCGCTACTCCCTGACCGCACCGTCCGCTACGCGCTCAACCGACTCGAAGAGGAGGACCTCGTCGACTCCCGGTACTCCTTCCACGACGCGCGAAAGCAAGTGTACTTCCTCGTCAACTGACCTCCGTTTTCCTCTCTGGGATGGGTTTTCGATTCGCCGACGCCCGCGTCGAGACCCACAACTAAGCCGTCGCCGGCCCACGAGAGCGACATGCACGTAGAGTGTGTGCCCGTCGAGGTTCCCACTCGGGCACCGACCGGACGGACCGCCTGTTACATCGTCGGCGACGACGCGGCCTTGCTCGTCGACCCGCCGGCGCCCGACGAGCGCATCGAACGTCACGTAGAGGACGTAGACCACGTCGCAGTCACCCATCACCACCCGGACCACGTCGGTGCGGTCGCCGACTACGCCGAGGCCGCCGGGGCCGCCGTCTGGTGTCGCTACGGTCGCGAGAGCCAGTTTCGAGACGCCACCGGCGCGATACCCGACCGCACCTTCCGTGAGGGGTCGACGATACCGACCGGCGACGGCGACGTGACCGTCCGGGAGACGCCCGGCCACGCCCCCGAACACGTCGCCTTCGAGGCCGGCGACGACCTTCTCTCCGGGGACCTCGCCGTCGCCGCCGGGAGCGTCGTCGTCGGCGACCCCGAGGGCGACGTGCGGGCGTATCTCACCAGTCTCCGCCGCGTGTGGGCAATGAATCCCGACCGACTGTCCCCCGGTCACGGGCCCGTCATCGAGGACGTTCGCGGGACCTGCGAGCGACTCATCACACACCGCCTCGACCGCGAACGGCGTGTTCTCGCGGCCGTCGAGGCGGGCAACCGAACCGTCGCCGACATCCTCGATGCGGCCTACGAGAAGGACCTCACCGGCGTCGAAGACCTCGCCGGCGCGACGGTGCGTGCCCACCTCTGGAAACTCCATCACGAAGGACGCGTCGAATGGGACGGCGCTCGGGCCGACCCGGCCTGACCCACTCGAACACGCCTCTTATCTCTCTGGACCCGAAAGCGGGGGCATGGAGAGCCTCGAAACCGAACTCGACCGGGCGCGTGACCTCTCGGTAGCCGAGTTGGCCGACGCCATCGAGTCCATCGGCTTCGAGTGCACTCGCTGTGGCGCCTGCTGTAAGGCGAACGACCCGGTCGATGGCGACGGCGAGACGGAGCCCCACACCGCGACGCTGTTCCCCGATGAGGTCCGTGAACTGCAGGAGGCCACCACGGAAGAATTCGAGGAAGCCTACGACTGGCGAGACGTTGCTCGCCCGATGCCCTACGGTCTCTCGGCGGGCGAGGACGGCCCCGAAGGCGAGACCTTCGAGTGGGCCATCCAGACCGACGCCTGTGGCGACTGCACGTTCTACGAGGAGGACGAGGACGGCACCGGCGCCTGTAC
>JBMCDV010000220.1:0-3341 GCA_048618255.1 Natronomonas sp.
TCTGTACCCTCCACTTCGGTTAACTCTCCGGCCGGCCAGCTGACTTCGACGTCGTCGTCCTCGTAGCGCGGCAGGACGTGGACGTGGGCGTGGAACACCTCCTGTCCGGCGGCCTCGCCGTTGGCCTGAAGCAGGTTCAGACCGTCTGGGTCGAAGACCGTCTCGATTGCCTCGGCGACCCGGCGGGCGCTCCGGAAGGTGTCGGCGACGAGGTCGGCGTCCATCTCGGTCAGCGTCTCGCGGTGGGGTTTCGGCACGACGAGCGCGTGGCCGGGATTGAGCGGTTCGATGTCGAGGAAGGCGAGCGTGCGGTCGTCCTCGTACAGTCGGTAGGCGGGCGCGTCACCATCGGCGATGGCACAGAAGACGCAGTCGGACATACGGAACGCTACGCGGGGCGACCCCAAGTTCGCTGTGCCAAACCAATCAACCACAGCAGCCCGGCTAAAAAGTACACTTTATCTAAAACAAGCAAAATTGTTTTACCTGCGCCTGCAGTTGTAGTCCTATGGCACGCGTAGCGCTTCCACACGACGCGAAGGCAGGGCCGACGAAGCCGGAGGTCCGGTCGGTGACGCTCGGGAAACTCGAGTTGGGGCCGACCGACCACTTCGTCGAAGTCGGCTCCTGTACCGGCGCGGTGACGGTCGAGGCCGCCCGGCAGGCCGACCGAGTGACCGCGATAGAGCGGAAACCGAAACGGCTGGAGACGACCGAAAAGAACCTCGCGGCCAACGGCATCGAGGGCGTGGAGTTGCTCGAAGGGGAGGCTCCGGAGGGGTTACCCGAGGACGCCGACGCCCTGTTTCTGGGTGGGTCGCGAAACTACGAGGAGGTCCTCGATTTCGCCGCCGAGACGGGAATCGACCGGGTCGTGATGAACGTCTCGCGGCTCGAAATCGCCGGCGACGCCGTCCGAGCGTTCCGCGAACGGGACCTCTTCGAGGAGGTCCTCCAGGTGCAGGTGTCGACGGGCTACGAACTCGCCGGTGCGACGAGTTTCGACTCGAACAACCCGGTGTACGTCATCGTCGGAGGGGCGGAATGACGCTGTACGGCATCGGGTTGGGACCCGGCGACGCCGGGCTGATTACGGTCCGCGGTCGAGAGGTTCTGGAGTCGGCCGACGTGGTGTACACCCCCGGTCGGCTCTCCCGTAACGTCGCATGCGAGTACGTCGCCGACTCCCAGCTCGGCGACCTCGATTTCCCGATGACACGCGACGAGGACGAACTCCGGCGGGCCTGGAAGGCCGCCGCCGAGGAAGTCGCACCACGCGCCGAGGACGGAACCGCGGCGTTCGTCACGCTGGGCGACCCCAACGTCTACTCGACGTTCGGCCACCTGCGCCGAACCTTAGAACGGTTCCACCCCGAAGTCGACCTCGAAGTGGTTCCTGGCGTCTCGACGGTGACGGCGTTCGCGACGGCACTCGACGTCGAAATCACGGCCGGGTCGGACCTCGTGTTGCGGGAGGCCGCAAACGGTGCCGCCCCCGTCGGTCCCGACCGACTCGTGTTGTTCAAGGTGACCGACGTGCCCGCGACCCACGAGAAACTGCGCGAGGCGGGTTACGACGTGACCTACGGCCGACGGCTGTTCATGGACGGCCACGAGTCGATAGTGACCGACGACCCCGACCGACTGGCCGAACGCGACTACTACACCGTCGCCTATGCCGAGAAACCGGGCGCCGGCGAGGAGCCGGCGACCGCCGCCTTCGGTCGGGAGACGACCGCCGACGGCGGTGTCCACCGAGAAGAAATCGCCACGGCGGAATCCGTCGGAGACGAGGTGTACGATGACTGACGAGACCGACCCACAGACGGCCATCGACGCCGAGCGCGAGAAACACGCCCACGAACGAGACGAGCGCGTCTACGACCACACCGCGGGCGACGAACAGGAGGGCATCCCCTTCGTCGGCGCCGGACCGGGGGACCCCCGGCTTCTGACCGTCGCCGGCAGGGAAGCGCTCGAATCGGCCGACCTCGTCGTCCACGCCGGGTCCTTGGTCAACAGCGAACTGCTGGAGGCGTACTGCGACCACGCGGAACTGGTCAACAGCGTCGGCAAGGACCTCGAAGAGCTGATTCCGCTGATGCGGGACGCCTACGAGGACGGACGCGAAGTGGTTCGCCTCCACTCGGGGGACCCCGCGATTTACGGCGCCGCTCTAGAGCAGATGGACGCCCTCGAACACGAGGGCGTCCCAACCCACCTCGTTCCGGGCGTCACCTCGGCGTTCGCGGCGAGTGCGACCCTGCGGACGCAGTTGACGCTCAACGAGACGGCCAACCACGTCGCCTTCACCCGGCCGCAGGGGAAGACCTTAGAGCCCGACGACGACCACATCACGGATTTCGTCGAAATGGGCGACGTGACGACCTGTATCTACCTCGGGACCCACGCCGTCGGCGACACGATGGACCGCCTGCTGGAGGAGGGCGTCGATCCCGAGACACCCGTCACGGTGGTGTATCACGCCTCCTGGCCCGACGAGGACATAATCGAAGGCACCGTCGCCGACATCGGCGAGAAACTGGCCGAGGCGGGCTACCGCGCCTCGGCGATGGTGCTTGTCGGCGAGGCGGCCGCGGGTGCCGGCTACGAGCGGTCGTACCTGTACGGCGACTGGGCGAACGGGGACCGGCGGACGGGCGAGTCCGCCGGGTCCGAACCGAACGCGGGCGACACCGCGGAGGGAGACGACTGATATGAGTACTGACAACGACACCGACAGCAGCGACGGCGGGAAGGCGAGCGAAGCGAGCCGACCCTCGTCGGACGATACGTCCGACGGCGGCCACTGCTCGACGCCCGACTCCGATGGCGAGGTTGCAGAGGAAATCGCCATCATCAGCTTCGAACGGAAACTGCCGGTCGCGGAGGACATCAAGGAGGAACTGGCCGACGACTACGACGCTATCGACATCATCGAGTACCACGGCGAGGTGTTCGAAGAGCACTGGGGCGAGTACGACTGCTTCGTCGGACTGATGGCCTCCGGCATCGCGATGCGGAAGACGGCTCACTTGCTCGACGACAAGTGGGACGACCCCGCACTCGTCGTCGTCGACGAGGAGTTGACGTGGGCCATCCCGATAACGGGCGGCCACCACGGCGCCAATCAGGTCGCCCACGACCTCTCGAAGATGGGCGCCGTCCCGGCGATGACCACCGCTTCGGAAGCGGCCGGCAAGCAGGGTATCGAATCAAAAGCCAAAGCCCTCGATGCCCACGTCGTCAACGGCGATTCGACGGTGGCGACGAACCTCGCGGTGCTGAACGACGACATCGAATCGGTCGAGCGACTCGACGGCCCCCGAGCAGTTCTCGTG
>JBMCDV010000221.1:0-3332 GCA_048618255.1 Natronomonas sp.
CGGCCTTCTCGATGTCGTCGCCGAGGTACTCCTCGGCGTCGCGTTTGATCTTCTGCAGAATCATCGCCGAAATCTGCTCCGGCGAGTAGTCGTCGCCCTCGATTTCGACGGTGTAATCCTCCTCGCCCATGTGCCGCTTGATGGACTGGATGGTCCGCTCGGGGTTCTGGACGGCCTGGTTCTTCGCGGGCTTGCCGACCAGTCGCTCGCCGTCGTCGGTGAAGGCGACGACGGACGGCGTCGTCCGCTCGCCCTCGCCGTTGACGATGATTTCGGGGTCCCCACCTTCCATCACCGCAAACGCCGAGTTGGTGGTACCGAGGTCGATACCGAGAATCTTGTTGCTCGCCATGTTGGCCGTACCTATCGGTCTGAATCGGTTAAAAGTTGCTAGATACGGTGACTCACGCTTGTCACCGTCGCGTCTCCTTCCGGCGGTTTTCTGAATATCCGGTATTGGTGACCGAGAAATATAAACAGAAGCGCTATTCGCCTTCCTCGGCGACGGTGACCTGTGCGGCCCGGAGCACCTTTCCGGCCATCTCGTAGCCCGGTCGTTGGACCGAATCGACGGTGCCGGCCGGTTGGTCGCTGTCGACTTTCAACAGCACCTCGTGGCGCTGTGGGTCGACCTCCGAACCCGGGTCGGGTTCGATTGGGTCGACGTTCTCGGCGGCGAGCGTCTCGTCGAGTTGTCGGAACGTGGCCTCGACGCCCTCGCGGATGTCGGCGTCGTCGTCCTGTTCGAGCGCGCGCTTGAGGTTGTCCCGTACCTCCAAGAGACGGGTCACGAGGTCCTCGGTCGCGCGAGCGCGTTCCTGTTCGCGGCGTTTCTCCTGTCGCTTCTTGTAGTTCTGGAACTCCGCTTGCTTGCGCTTTAGCCGTGATTCGAGGTCGTCGCGCTCGAGTTCGAGTTCGTCGTTCCGCTTCCGCAGCGCGGCGATTTCCTCGGCGACCGACTCGGGGTCGGTGTCTGCGATGCGCTCGGTGATATCGTCGACATCGGTCGGCTCCTCGTCGACGGGTTCGGCGGCGTCGGCCTCGGCCGTGCGTTCCTCGGCGTCGAGTGCCTCGCCGGTGCCGTCGGCGGACTCCTCGCGCTCCGTATCGCTCATACCCCAAACGTGTTCTCGGTCGGCAATAAGGGTTGAGAAAGCGGCCGCGCCGCGGTCGGTGAACCGTGGAATTAAGCCGACCGGTCGCCGAACGCCGGTGTGGTCACGCTGCGTTACGACGAGGGGACGATACGCATCGACGGGTCGGACGGTGAGGCACTCGATGGCCTGTCGTTCGTCGAGGTCGACGAGCGCTCGAAGAGCCGCCGCGCCCCCGCCTTTCGATACCCGTTCCTGCTGTCGACGTGTCACAATCGCGGCCTCGCCGTCGAGGACCGCGTTCTCGAGACGCCCGACGTCGGCGACCTCTCGACGACGTACGAACTCCGGTCGTATCAGCGGGAAGCCCTCGACGCGTGGCGGGAGGCCAACGACCGCGGCGTGTTGGAACTCCCGACCGGCAGCGGCAAGACGGTCGTCGCCATCGCCGCGATGGCCGCCCTCGACACTGCGAGTTGCGTCGTCGTTCCGACCATCGACCTGCTGGAGCAGTGGCGGGGCGAACTCCACGAGGAGTTCGACTGTCCGATCGGGCAGCTGGGTGGCGGCGAACAGCGCGTCGAGGCCATCACCGTTAGCACCTACGACTCGGCGTACCTCCGGGCCGACGAGTTGGGCGACCGATTCGGACTGGTGGTCTTCGACGAGGTCCATCACCTCGGTGGCGAGGGGTATCGAGACATCGCTCGTCTGATGGTTGCTCCGGCCCGACTCGGCCTCACGGCGACCTTCGAACGGCCCGACGGCGCCCACGAGGCAATCGAGGAACTCGTCGGCCCGGTCGTCTACCGCCGGTCGGCGGATGACCTCGCCGGCGAGCATCTCGCGGACTACGACATCCGCCGTATCGAGGTCGAACTCACCGCCGACGAGCGAGAACGGTACGAGGAACACCAGGGCGTCTTCACCGACTACCTCAAGGAGTCGAACATCCAGCTCCGAAGCGGCAGCGACTACCAGGAACTCGTCAAACGGTCGGGGACCGACCCCCGGGCCCGGGAGGCGCTGCTCGCGAAACAGCGCGCCCGCGAGGTGATGATGAACGCCGACCGGAAGGTCGAGAAACTGGCAGACATCCTCGACCGCCACCGCGAGGACCGAATCATCGTCTTCACCGCCTTCACCGACCTCGTCTACCACCTCGCCGAGCGCTTTCTCATCCCGCCGATTACCAACGAGACGGGAGCGGAGGAACGCCGCGAGATACTGGAGCGCTTTCGCCGGGGCACGTACTCACGGGTCGTCGCCGCGAACGTCTTAGACGAGGGCGTCGACGTGCCGGACGCAAACGTCGCCGTCGTGCTGTCGGGGTCCGGTAGCGAACGGGAGTTCACCCAGCGTCTCGGCCGAATCCTCCGGCCAAAGGACGACGGCGTCTCCGACCCCACGGGGTCGGAAGCCGGCGAGGCCGCAGCGCGGTCTCGCACTGGACGCGCCCTGTTATACGAGGTCGTCACGAGTGAGACGGCCGAAGAGCGCGTGGCGAGACGGCGGCGCTGACGGCGCTCACAGCAGCGTCACCGGCCCGCCGATGAGCGCGAGGACGACGAGGAACCGGCCGAGACTCCCCGCGAACGTCGCCAGCGCGAACTTCAGGTCGTCCTCTTCGAGGACGGCGAAGGCGTATATCGACACCGTATCCGGAAAGAAGGGAACCGAGAGGGCGACAGCGAGCCCCGCGTACCCCCACTTGCGGGCGATTCTGACCGTCTGCTTCTCTGACCACTCGATGACGTCGAACCGCGAGCGTCGGAGTCGCTGCACCACCGGGTCGGAGTGTTTCACGCCCTGTCCGACCCGGAAAGCGACTAGGCTGCCGACGGTCTTGCCAACCGCACTCACCAACACGATGAGCGCGAGCGTCGCCGTCCCAGAGAGTCCCAGTTTCAGCGGCGCGACGAGGACGATTTCGCTCGGCCCCGGAAGGATGAACGCGATGAGAAACGAGTAGACGAAGATGATGCCGAGACCCGTCCACCCGGTCGCCGTTTCGACTGCGTGTACCACGGCGTCGAGAACCGCCGCAACAAACGACGCGGCTTCCTTCGAGAGGTCCGAAACCAGCGGTGACGCCGTTTCGAGGGCTACTGAAGTGACCTCGAACAGTTCGAGTGGGAGGGCGGGGGTCGACACGAGTTGCGATTTCGGGTGGTTACTTGAATCGGAACGTCTCGAGGTTCTTCGGCGCGAACGTCCGCATGTTGAACTCGTGGTACA
>JBMCDV010000222.1:0-3319 GCA_048618255.1 Natronomonas sp.
ACTCACATCGACCCGACGACGACGTAGAACGGGACGGTTTCACGGCGACGGTACTCCTCGTTTTGAACCTGCCGGACGGCCTCCCGGCCCATCTCTCGCCACTCGGCTCTGAGCGCGTCGAGTTCGGCGTCGGTGCCGGCCATGGTCTCCCGACGCTCGCGGAGACCGGCGCCGCTGGCCTTTCGGCCGACTTCCCGAACATCGCGGTCGCTGTACGGTGGCTCGACCACGAGCGTCTGGTCGTACCGCCTCGTCGTAATCCCCGAGAGCCCAATCGATTCGAAGAGGTCGGCGGTGCCGGCGCCCAACGCCACGTCGGTGTCGACGCCGCTGAGGTACCGCCGTCGCGCCCGCCGGGCCAACTCGCCTTCGGCGTCGACCGTCGAGGCGACCGAGACGGCGCTGTTGTCGGGTTCGATGGCCGCTACCCGTCCGCTGGAGACCCGAGCGAACTCTCGAAGCGCCCGCACGGGGTCGGAGAGGTTGATGAGCAGCGCCTGACAGACGACGAGGTCGAAGGCATCGTCGGCGAAGGGGAGGTGGTAGGCGTCGCCCCGAACGGCGGGGCCGTCGAGTTCGGCCAGCAGGTCGGCGTCGCGGTCACAGCCGACGACCTCGGCGTCGGACTCCCCACGGAGGACGCGGGTCAGCGTACCCTCGCCACAGCCGACATCGAGGATTCGTACACAGGAGCCGAGTTCCAGCGGTTCGAGTGCTTCTCGGCTCTCCGCCCACATCCCTCGCCGCGTCTCGCGCAGGTACGCCGCGGAGAACTGCCGCATTGGTCGCGATAAGTCGGTGGCCGGTTAAAACGTGGTCGGTCCGTGCTACTCCTCGCGCAGTTCCCGGACGCGCTGGATGTTCCAGGCGAAGGACTTGCCGTTCTCCGTCGGCGTCTCCAACACGAACGGCACGTCCGCGACGGCCTCGTGGTTGACGAACGCGCGCATGCCCTCCTCACCGATGCGTCCCTCGCCGATGTGGGCGTGTTCGTCCTTGTTCGTGCCGCACTCGTGTTTCGAATCGTTGAGGTGAACGTACTCGAGGTGTTCGAGGCCGACCTGTGCGTCGAACTCGTCGAACGTTTCGGCGACGCCTTCGGGCGTCGAGAGGTCGTAGCCCGCCGCGAACATGTGGGCGGTGTCCAGACAGATGTCGAGGTCCTGTTCGCTACGGTCGAGGACGCCGGCGAGTTCCTCGAAGGTGCCGCCGAGTTTCGTTCCGCTGCCGGCGTCGGATTCGATGAGAATCGTCACGCCGTCGGGCACGTCGAGTTCGTCGAGCACGGAGGCGGCGTTGTCCAGTCCCCCGTCGACCCCGGCACCGGTGTGGGCGCCCAGGTGGACGTTGACGTAGGGAACGTCGAGTTTCGCGGCGGCGTCACACTCCTTCTGCATCGAGTCCAGCGACTTCTCACGGAGGTCTTCCTTCGGCGTACAGAGGTTGACGAGATAGGAGGTGTGAATCATCCACGGCACGACGCCGTTGTCTTCGGTGAGGTCACGGAACTGCTCGGCTTCTTCGTCGCCGATGTTCGGGTCCTGCCACACCTGCGGGGAGTGGGTGAAAATCTGCCCGCAGTTCCCCTCGTATTCGAGTTGTTCCTCAACAGCGTTGTAGACGCCCCCCGCGATGGAGGTGTGTGCGCCGACTCTGAGCATACTCGTACTCCGTCCAGCGGGGAGAAAGGGGCTTCGGAATCGGCGGTCGCGGTCGGTGGAGGGTTGTTCGCGTCGGGCTACTCCAGGGAGTCGGTCCGGTCGCGAACCCACGCGTCGGCGGCGTACTTCTCGGCGGCGACGGTCGCGGCGCGTTCCCGTTCGGCGTCGGTCCAGCCGCCCTCCTCGGCGTCGGCCCACTCGGCGAGTGACTCCTCGACGGCGGCGACGAACTGCGAGCGATGGAGGTCGTAGCCTCCGAAAGCACCGAGACCGGTCTCGACGGTGTCGTCGTAGCCGATGAACTCCTCGATGCCACAGACCCGTTCCTCGAACGCCTCGGCGGTCACCGGCGGGTCGGCGAAGCACTCGAGGTGGTGTTCGGCGTTCACGTCGAAGGTCAGCGACCCGTGTTGGACGACGGCATCGCGGGTGCGGTACTGGGCGTTGCCGGCGATTTTCCGACCGTCGGGACCGACGAGGTCGTGGGCGGGGTCCAGTGCCCGGAGGTAACAGGCGGGGTCGTACAGCGCCTCGCGCTCCTCGTCGGCGAAGGACACGTCGACGCCGACCTCGTGGAAGGCGTCGACGACCGGTTCGAGGAACTCCCGATAGCACTCGGTTACGTCGCTGGGAAAGGCGTCGGCGGGAGCGATAATGGAGTAGGCCACGTCGCCGGCGGTGTCGTGATAGATGGCGCCGCCGCCGGTCGGTCGGCGCGTCACGTCGATGTTCCACTCCTCGCAGAACTCCCAGTCGACGGCGTCGGGGTCGGTCGCGTAGCCGAGCGACAGCGTACTCGGGAGCCATCGGTACAGTCGGACGGTCGCGGGGCCGCCCGACGCGACGGTTTCGGCGGCGACCTCGTCGTAGGCCATCGCCTTCGCCCCGGGGAGCATTTCCTCTTTGATGAGCCGCCAGTCCATACCGGGTCGTGTTCGTCGCGGGTGAAAGCGATTGCGCCGTCCCCGTCGAAACTCTCAGCAGCTGAGACGCTGTGGTACGGCGGTGGGCCGTACGGGGCAACCACGGACCGGAAACAATACGAGAGACGCAATTCGGCTAAAACGAATCGATTACCGGAATACCGACGGTACCGAAGTCAGTCATCGCCTCCAACTCGTCGTTGACATCATCGAGTCCGACGGTCTTCGAAATGACGGCACTGGGCTCTAGTTTCCCGGTGGCGACCATCCGGAAAATCTCGTCGTACCGGTTCGGTGGCATCCCGAGGCTCCCGATGAATTCGATTTCCTGCATCACCATCGCGTCGGTCGGCAGTGCGACCATCCCCTCTTCATCCTGTGTCGTAAGCCCGATTTGGATATGCTGGCCGTGGGTACCGAGGCTCAACACGGAGTTTCGACACGTCTCGGCGATACCGAGCGCGTCGACACTGATGTCCGCCCCACCTCCCACGACCGCTTGTACGGCAGCAGGCACGTCGTCGGCCTCGCCTGCGTTGACCGTCTCGACGGCTCCGAGCGACTCCGCCTTGTCGAGTTTTTCGTCGACGAGATCGACGGCTACGACGTTGGCACCGAGGGCGTCCGCGATGTGGACTGCTGAGAGCCCGACGCCGCCACAACCGTGGACAGCGACCCAGTCGCCAGCCTCGACGTCTGCGCGATGAGCAAGTGCGTGGAAGGACGTCATGAACC
>JBMCDV010000223.1:0-3319 GCA_048618255.1 Natronomonas sp.
ACTTCGACGCCGAGCGGTTCTACCGGGACGCCAAAATCACCCAAATCTACGAGGGCACCACCGAAATCCAGAAGATGATTATCGCCCGCGAACTCCAGGGTAAGGGCTTCTAAACACCCACTTTTTACGAGGCGGGGTTTCCTCGCTTTGCTCACGGCGACGAAGTCGCCGTTCGCACGGTCAGCGGGACCAGCGGTCCCGCTCGACTCGCAAAAACTCGGCGAAAAACGACCCGGACGCGACCGCAAGGAGCGTCCGGTGTGATTCGAAAGACGCCAGAGACGTCTTTCGTCATACTAAAAGAGCGGCTCGCGCTCTTTTCGGCAAACCGCCCGCGCCTCCAGCGCTCGCGGATGCGTGAGCCCGCCTTTTTGTCTAACCGAAACGTACGCTTTCCCTACTCCTCGTCGTCCTTCGACCGCCTCGAGCCGAACATCCCACCCAAAGCCCCGAATACGGCATCTTCGAAGATGTTCGCGGGGCTGCCGGGATATGAGCGGTCCGCCAGTCTGGTCGCCCGTGTAACGTCGACGGTTCCGCCGGGAACCATCGTCTCCGCGAAGGCGAGCGTGGTGTCGAGGAACGGCACTTCGAGCTCACTCGGCGTCGCTGGGTCGGTGTTGGCGGTGAACTCGTAGCGCTCGACGAGTCGGGCTAACTCCGCGGAGAAGTCGAAGGCAGACGCGTCGGGCCATCCCAACTCCTCGTGGACGAGTTCCGAAGCGCGTTCGATGGCCCCGATTGAACTTAGATGCCCGGCGCCGATGGCGGCTTTGGCTGCCTTCGCGGGGTCGCCGCTGCAGATGACGGGACCGATTTGGGCCACTGCGCCGTCGCCGACGCTGACGACCCACCCGGGAGAGTCAAAACTGTACGTCGCGAGTCGGGGTGGTTCGTCGTCGCGGCGCTCGCGGACGTGTCGGTCGATGTTCTTCGCGGCGATTCGTGCCTCCCGGACGGCCGTCTGGGCGCTGGCGGGCACCGCTTTGCCCCACTCGTCGGTGACTGCGCCGGCATCGCCGACGACGAAGGTGTTGTCACCGACTGCGAGGTCGGCATTGACGGGGCGTCGCTCGCCGTCGAGGGCGTCGGGGCCGCGGATGCCGCCGGTCCAGACGAGGAGGTCGGCGGCGAGTGTTCGTCCATCAGCGAGGTCGATACCGTCTTCGTCAGCGCGCTCGACGGTTGCTCCCGTCTCGACGGCTATCCCGCGGGCGTCGAGTTCTTGCCGGACAGCGTGGGCGAACGGTTCGTCGAACGATGGCGCGACGCGGTCGGCCATCTCGACGACAGTCACATCGAGGTCGAGGTCTTCGGACTCCGAGAGTGCCGCGAGTTCGCCGGCGACCTGAACCCCGGAAAGGCCGGCGCCCCCGACGACTCCGTGGCCGCCGACCGAGTCGAAGGCGTCGCTGCGGATGGTTTCGGCGTGGTTCAGTCGTTTCAGGGGCGTTGCGTGTTCCTCGACGCCCGGAAGGTCGTAAAACGCCGTCTCGGCCCCGAGACACACTGCGGCGAAATCGTACTCCAGGGGCTCCGTCTCACCGTTCGTCTCGAGCGTCGCGACACCGGCTTCGGGGTCGATTCCGGTTACACGGGCCCGTCGAATCGTCGCCCGCGTGAGTACGTCCTCGAGCGGCACGGTGAGTGTTTCCGCGAGGTTCGGGTAGCGAATCACTCGGTGCAGTTCGTGTTGGAGAAGATGTGACGGCGACTCGTCGACGACGACGATGTCGACCGCTTCGGGAAGCCACCGCTCGAGTCGTCGTGCGACGGTTAGACCGGCGTAACCAGCGCCGAATACAGCAACGCGCATACTCACCGTAAGCACGGCAAACGCATAGTTCCTCTGACGAGTCAGTACACGTCGTCGAGGAACGCGGCGAGTGCGTCGTTGACCGGTTCGGGGTTTTCGAGGTTCGAAGAGTGGCCAGCCTCGGGCACCATCACCCGTTCTGCATCCAGTCGCTTGAGGAGCGAGTCGGAACGTTCGGGTTCCAACGCCACGTCCTCCTCGCCGTGGACGACGAGTGTCGGGACGTCGATATCGTCGAGTTCGTCGGTGAAGTCGGGCCGTTCGAGCCACGAGTTCACCTCGTGGTACACCGATTCGCCGGGGTAGGTCCGCCAGCGGTCGACCCATCTCTCGGCGAGGTCGGCGTTGTCCTCGTTGGTCGTCGCCCCGAAGAGGATGTGCTGGATGATGCCGGCCAGCTGTTCGGGGACTTCTCCCGCCTGACGGGCCGTCTCTATCATCTCGCCGTAGCGCTCGATTTCGCCCTCGCCGTGTGGGCCAGCGGTGGTGTCTATCATGACGAGGCCGTCGACGCGGTCGGGGTACCGCTCGGCGAACCGCAGCGCCATGAACCCACCCATAGACATCCCACCGAGAACACAGGAGTCGATACCTTTCGCGTCCAGCAATGCGGCGCAGTCGTCGGCGAGGTCGTACAGGTCGTAAGGGCCGACGTAGCGGTCGGTTCGCGCCCGGGTGTCGTAAGCGACGACACGGTAGTCGTCTTCGAGAGCCTCGACTTGGGGCGTGAACATCGTTCGGTCCATGAGCGTCCCGTGACACAACACGAGCGGTGGTCCGTCGCCACGGTCCGTTGCGACTGTTTCCGGGCGTCTCCGATAGCGTTCGACCGAGAGGTCGTCGGACGGTGCCATGCCACGTGGGCGAGTGCCACGGACTTATAATTGTGTGCGAAGCGACGGGCTCTGAACGCATTGGCGGAGTGACGTTCGTTAATCAGGCGTCGTACTGCCCGCAATCTTTTTTCCTGTCTGATTCGATAGGCAAATGATGAGTGAACTCGGGGACCTGTTGGATGATATTGTAGCCGACGTGGATAGTGTGTTCCTGTTCTCCCCGAGCGCATCGCTTCTCGAGCGATTCGCCGACGCCGAGACGCCGGTGGTCGTCGTCAGTCCCGAAAACGATGTCGACGCCGACAACTACGTCGAACTCCCGCTGGAGTTTCGGGACCTCAGCGAGCGGATTCGGTTCGGCATCGAGGGGGGCCTCGACAACGGGTTCCTCGAAGAGGGCGACCAGGTCGCGTGTGCGGCGAAACTGTTCTCCGACGACATCGACACGGTCACCCGCGTCCGCGCCGGTGACTTCGAGCACTCCGGGGTGTACGACCTCTTCGTCAACAGCCGTGCCGACCCCAACGTCATCCGGAACGTCCTCGAAGTCGCAATCGAGTTGGGGAAGAAGGGACAGAAAGGCAAACGCGTCGGCGCGCTGTTCGTCGTCGGCGATGCCGGCAAGGTGATGAACAAATCCCGCCCGCTGAGCTACAATCCCTTCGAG
>JBMCDV010000224.1:0-3298 GCA_048618255.1 Natronomonas sp.
TGTCGACGTGTGGCGTCAACTCCGTCGCACCCGTCACCTCCACGATGTCGGGCGAGATACCCAACTCTTCGAAGTACGACTCGGTGATGTTGGGGAACTCGGTGGCGACGGTGCCGCCGGTCAGCTCCTCCGGCGAGGAGACGCCGCCGTCCTCGGGAGAGGCGAGGACGAGTCGACAGCGGCCGAACTCCAAATCCAGCAAATCGACCAACTCGACGTCCGATTCCCGCATCTGGTCGAGGCCGGTGATACCGAGAGCAGCGGCGCCGTCGGCGACGTACTCGGGGATGTCCGCGGCCCGGGCGAACAGCACCGACACCTCGGGGTCGACGGTGTCGGCGTACAGTTTCCTGTCGGCACCGTTCTGGACGTGTAACCCGGCTCGTTCCAGCAGTTTCAGCGCCGGGTCGTGGAGACGGCCCTTGTTGGGCACGGCAATGCGCATACTCCCGGTTGCAGGCGACGGGCCTTTGCCCTATCGGACGCCGAGGCGCCGCCGGATGGCGTCGGCGGCGTACCCCACTCCGGCGACACAGAACGTCGACAGCGACAGCGCGAACAGGCCGATTGCGACCGTCTCGAACGGCATCGGGTCGAGGGCTGGTCCTGCCGTGGTGTCGGCGGTGCTCCCGGCGAGGAGGTACAGGACGGAGACGAGCAGGAAGCCGCCGAAGGTGGCTGCCCCCGTCGAGACGCCGTATCGGAGCAGTCGAACGCCCGTCGAGTCGTCGGGAAACAGCGATTCGGCGTGGAGTCGGACGGCGTGGCGATACCAGAGGTACGACCCGAGGAAGAACAGCCCTGCAAGGGCCGCAAGCAACACGGCGACGGGCAGGAGGAGGGCGTTCATCGTTCGGGGTTCCGAGTCGGTCAGTAAAA
Source organism: Natronomonas sp. (assembly GCA_048618255.1). Lineage (GTDB taxonomy): Archaea > Halobacteriota > Halobacteria > Halobacteriales > Haloarculaceae > Natronomonas. The sequence goes on from JBMCDV010000224.1 coordinate 880, forward strand.
ACCCACGTACCGATTCACCGACGAGAACAGACGGGTCGTCCGACGGATTCGGCAGTTTCAACGCCCGGCACTGACAACGGCGGGTATGAGCACGCTCCAGATTACCGGTGGGCGCGTTCTCCGCCCCGACCTGACCGTCGAAGCGGGGGACGTACTGGCCGACCGGGAGACGGGCCGCATCGTCGAGGTGGGCGACACCGCCGTCGGCGACGAGACGCTGGACGCCGAGGGTTGTCTGGTCGTTCCGGGGCTCGTCAACACCCACTGCCACGTCGCGATGACGCTGCTCCGCGGCTACGCCGACGACAAACCGCTCGACGCGTGGCTACAGGAGGACAACTGGCCGACGGAGGCCGCCTTCGGCGCCGAGGACGTTCGTGCGGGCGCGCGACTCGGTCTCGTCGAGATGCTGAAAAACGGCGTCACGACGTTCGCGGACATGTACTTTCACGTTCCGGAGGTGGCGGCGGCCGTCGAAGAAGCCGGCCTCCGTGCCCGTCTCGGTCACGGCGTCGTCACCGTCGGGAAGGGCGACGCCGACGCACGCGCGGACTTCGAGGAGGGGTTGGCCGTCGCCCGCGAACTCGACGGCGCCGCCGACGGCCGGATTCGAACGGCGCTGATGCCGCACTCGCTGACGACGGTCGACGCGGACTTACTCGAGACGTACGTCGCCCGCGCACGCGATGCGGGCGTCCCGGTCCACTACCACGCAAACGAGACCGCAGACGAGGTCGACCCCATCGTCGACGAACGCGGCGTCCGGCCCCTTTCGTTCGCCGACGACCTCGGCATACTGGAGGCCGACGACTTCATCGCCCACGCGGTCCACGTCGACGAGGCCGAAATCGAGTTACTGGCCGACCGCGACGTCGGCGTCGCCCACTGTCCCGCCTCGAACATGAAACTCGCGAGCGGCATCGCGCCCGTCCAAGAGCTGCTCGATGCCGGCGTCACCGTCGGTATCGGAACCGACGGCCCGGCCTCGAACAACGACCTCGACGTCTTCGACGAACTCCGGGACGCGGCGATGGTCGGCAAACTCGCCGCCGAGGACGCCAGCGCCGTCCCCGCAGAGGCGGTGGTCCGCTCGGCGACGGAGCACGGCGCCGAACTGCTCGGCTTCGACGCCGGACGCGTCGAGACGGGCGCACTGGCGGACCTCGCGGTCGTCGACCTCGAGGCGCCGCATCTCACGCCACAACACGACCTCGTCAGTCACCTCGCTTACGCGGTTCGCGGCTCGGACGTGCGACACACCGTCGTCGGCGGGGAGGTACTCGTCCGCGACCGCGAGGTGCTGTCCCTGGAAGAAGGGGCCGTTCGACGCGAGGCCCAGCGGCACGTCGACGCCATCATCGAGGAGTAGCTATTTCGATATTGAACGACGAGACACTTCGATGAACCGTATAACTATCTCTAAATCATTCTAAGCCAACCGACAACCAACTCTGAACGAACTGAACAGGATACCCCCTTTATGAGATTCGTCGGTGTTGGTGGGGATACAGATGAGCTCCAAGAAACGAATCGCCACGGTTGCACTGTCGCTCGTCCTCGTCCTGTCGGTGATGGGACCGGGGCTGGCGATGGCACAGGATACGGAAACGCCGGATAACACGGAAACGCCGACACCGACGACGGAGGAGAACGAGACGGATGATGACCTGAACGAGACGGAAGAAAACGAGACGGACGATGACCTGAACGAGACGGAAGACGACCTGAACACAACGGATGAGAACGCGTCCAACGCGACGGACGATGCGTTCGGTCAGCAGGTCTCGGCGTTCGTCCACAGTCTGCTCAACGGCTCGAACGACGAGAACATGACCGTCGGTCAGCAGGTCGCGAACTTCGTCGTCGAGAACAACCCGGGCAATGCACCGGAGAACGCCGGTCCGCCGGCTCACGCAGGCCCCGGTAACGACACGGAGCGTGGCCCGAACAGCGATGACGACGACCGACGCGGCCCGCCCGAAGATGTGGGCCCGAACAACGACGCTGACGACTCCGACAACGAGACGGACGACGAAACCGAGACGGAAGACGACGCTGACGACGAAGCGGACAGCGACGATTCCGACGATTCCGACGATTCCGACGATTCCGACGATTCCGACGACGACCAACGCGGCCCGCCCAGCGACCGCGGCAACAACTGACGGCTAACGACTGACGACTGAGGACTTTTGCTTCGGTAGCGTTTTCCGCCCCTCGCCCGTTTCGAGGGGTATGAGCCACCCGACGATAACCGAACAGCTCTCGGACCCCGAGAGCGCTCGGGAATCGGGCCGCAAGAAAATCGAGTGGGCCCGACAGCACATGCCCATCATGACCGCCGTCGCCGAGGATTTCCGCGCCGAGGCGCCCCTCGAGGGCGAAGTCGTGGCGATGGCGATGCACGTCGAGGCCAAGA
>JBMCDV010000225.1:0-3295 GCA_048618255.1 Natronomonas sp.
GCACATCACCGAATCGACTTCGCGGGCGAGGCGGGCAGCGTCGGTCTCCAGCGCCGCCGCGGCGTTGAACAGTCGCGCGCCGTCGAGGTGGACCGGAACGCCGTGGTCGGCCGCAACCTCGCAGGCGGCGTCGATGCGCTCCGCCGAGATGGCCGTCCCGCCCTTGCTGTTGTGGGTGTTCTCCAGACAGAGCAGACCGGTTCCGGGGCGGTGGTCATCTTCCTCGACGTACCCCTCCCGAACTGCTCGGGGCCTCACGACGCCTCGGTCGCCGCCGTCTATCGTCCGCGCCTGCAAGCCGGCGTGCTGTGCGAGGCCGCCCAACTCCCACTTGTAGACGTGGCTCTCGCGTTCGACGAGCACTTCCTGGCCCGGTTCGGTGTGGACCTTCGCGGCGATTTGGTTGCCCATCGTCCCCGAGGGGACGAACAGCGCGGCCTCCTTGCCGATGACCTCGGCGAACGTCGATTCGAGGTCGTTTATCGTCGGGTCCTCACCGTAGACATCGTCGCCGACGGCGGCGTCGGCGGCAGCCTCTCGCATCGCGGGCGAGGGTTTCGTCACCGTGTCACTGCGTAAATCTATCACACCGGAATTCCGGTTGCCACCGTCTTAGCGGTGGCGGGTACCCTGAAACGCTTCGAACGGCGGACCGGCGGTTTTTAGCCGATGACGACTGACCCTCGGGTATGGACGTGAAGTCACGCCACCACCTCCGGTCGGACGAAATCAGCGAACTGGAGGCCGACCTCGCCGACCACCTCGGTATCGACCTCGACGGCGACAGCTACGAACGCGTCGAGTTCACCGACGTCGACCGCGAGGTCGTCCTCGTCGACGGCGACCCGCTCGTCGCCTCCTTCGACGGCGACCTCTTTCTCACCGTGCGCGGCGCCAACGAGTACCCGCCACAGAACCACGTCGTCACCGTCGATTCGGGTGCCATCTCCTTCGTCTCCGATGGCGCGAACGTGATGCGACCCGGAATTACGGAGGCCACCGACGACATCGAACCCGGTGACCTCGTCGTCATCGTCGAGGAGACCCACCACAAGGCGCTCGCCATCGGCCGGGCGGAGACCGACGGCGACGACATGGTCGGCGACAGCGGGAAAGTCGTCGAGTCGCTGCACCACGTCGGCGACGACCTCTACGAGTTCCACGTCTAGAGCGACAACTCGTCCGTATCGAGGCCGTGGGCCGCGACGAACTTCTCTAACTCCTCCTTTCGCTCGCCGATTTCGGTCGGGTCGTGGCTGTCGGTGCCGGGGACGAACTCGACGTCGTACTCCGCCAGTACCTCGAGAAAGCCGGGATTGGGGTGGAATTCGCCGTAGTCGGCGAGGATACGGCCGGCGTTGAGTTCGAGTTTCGTCCGGGAGTCCGCGGCGGCCTCGGCGACCGCCCGGTAGTGGTCTTCGGTCGCGTACCCCCGGAGGGCGGGGTTGCGCTCCACCAAATCGACGTGTGCTGCGATGTCGAACAACTCCGATTCGAGGAGCGCGGTCGCCTCCTCGTAGAAGGTGTCGACCAGCCGCGAGCGCTCGTCGTCGGTCTTCTTCGCGAAGTACGGTTCGATGTGGACGTTCATCCCGTCGAGGTGGTGGACGCTGCCGATTGCGTACTCGAAGTCGGCCTCATCCAGAAACGCCGCAATCGCCTCCTCGTCGCGGGCGTCGTAGTCCATCTCGACGCCGTCGTACACGTCGATATCGAAGCGGTCGTCGACGGTCTCGATGGCGTCGCGGCGACGCTCGTAGGTCACGTCGAGATTGAATCCGAGTGCCTTCTTCGCCCGCATTTGGGCCGGCCGCGAGGAGACGTTACAGTGGTCGGCGAAGCCGATTGCCTCGAAACCGGCGTCTTCGGCGGCGCCGCACATCGACCACATGAAGCGGCCGTCGGAGTACGTCGAGTGGGTGTGATAGTCGACCCGCACGACTGTCCTCTCGTCGCGGGGTTCCTTTAACCCGCTGGCGTCCCTACAGGTGGTATGCGCGTCGTTTCACTGCTGCCCTCGGCGACCGAAATCGTCTACGCCCTCGGCGTCGAGCCCGTCGGAACCTCCCACGAGTGCGATTACCCGCCGGAAGCCACCGACACGCCGTCCGTCGTCGAATCCAGAATCGACGCCTCGGCGTCCAGCGCCGACATCGACAGCCAGGTCCAACAGGCCGACGCCGATGGCGGCGTCTACGCCATCGACCGCGAGGCGCTTGCCGCGGCCGACCCCGACCTCGTCATCTCACAGGGCATCTGTGAGGTGTGTGCCGTCGACACCGTCGTCGTCGAGGAAGCCATCGCCGACCTCGGGCTGGACTGTGAGTTGCTGACGACCGACCCCCACAGCCTCGGTGACATCTTCGAAGACGTCGAGCGAATCGGTGCGGCGCTGGGCCGCGAGGAGCGCGCCGAGAGCATCCTCGCCGACCTCCGTGGCCGCGTCGAAGCGGTCGAACGGCGAGTGAGCGACACGGACGACCGACCGGAGGTGGCCATCCTCGACTGGCTCGACCCGGCGATGGTCGCCGGCCACTGGGTGCCCGAGTTGGTCGAACTCGCCGGCGGCCGCTACGGACTCGCCGACCCGGGCGACGCCTCGACGCCGCGGGAATGGGCCGAAATCCGCGACTACGACCCCGACGTACTCGTCGCAGCGCCGTGTGGATTCGAGTTGGAACAGACGTTCGAGAACCTCACGGATTTGACGAATCGGCCGGGGTTCGATGACCTCCGGGCGGTCGAGTCCAACCGTGCCTACGCGATGGATGGCCACCACCTTATGAACCGCCCCGGGCCGCGAGTCGTCGACACTTTGGAGACGCTGGCTGCACTGCTGCACTCCGAGACGTTCGAGGCGCCCGAAGAGTGGGCGGCACGACCGCTCGCCCGGACGACGGTATGACGCTGTCGTTGCCGTCGGAACTCAGAGCGGAGATACTCGCCCACGCCCGTGAGGACGACCCCGAGGAGGTCGTCGGCGTTCTGGCCGGCGACCACGGCGAGGACCGCTCCACCACCGAACGCTGTTATCGGGCCGCCAACGCCGCTGCGACGCCGCGGACGCGCTACGAAATCGCACCGACCGAGGAACTCGAGCTTCTGGAACGCATCGACGCGGCGGGACTGGACGTGGTCGGCTTCTATCACTCCCACCCGCGGGGACCGGCCGAACCGAGCGAGGTCGACGCCCGGTTGGCGGCGTGGCCCGACCGTTCCTACGTCATCGTCTCGCTGGCCGAGGACGCCGAACTCGGCAGTTGGCGCTGGCGCGGCGAGCGGTTCGAGCGCGAGG
>JBMCDV010000226.1:0-3274 GCA_048618255.1 Natronomonas sp.
CCTATCCTCCACGTCGGGACGAACGCCATCGCCTACGCGCTCGGTCTGAAGGACGAACCGTGGTAGCCAGTCCGCTGTGACCGACCGGGCGAGCGTATCAAATCACGATACGCTCGATAACGAGAAGCAAGAACAGCAGGAAGGCGATGCCAACGCCGAGATAGACGAGCAACGTGACGACGTGGGTACTGTTTTCGGAATCCATCTCGTCTCCCATCTGGAGAGGCACCCATCGGGTATCAACGAAGCGGGTCGAATCGACCCCCACACGGACTCGCCCGTTCACGTTTCGGCCCCGTATTTTATCACGGTCGTAGTGTGAAGCCACCACATGGACCCCGATGCCCTCCAAGCGGAAGTCGACGAGTGGGTCCGCGAGGGAATCATCACCGAGTCCCAAGCCGAAGCGATACTGGCACGCTACGACGAGACGGAGACGGACCGTTCGCGGGTGGTTCTCGCGCTGTCGGCCGTCGGCGCGTTCCTCGTGTTCACCGGTGTCGTCCTGTTCCTCGCGACGAACTGGTCGGAGTTACCGCGGGTGGCGCGTGCCGGCGTATTGGCGGCCGGCCCCGGACTCGCCTACGCGTCGGGAATCACCGCCTACGGCCGGAACGCACCTCGAATCGGCCACGCGCTCTGCGTCCTCGGCGCGGTGCTTGTCGGCCCCTCGCTGTTCCTCTTCGACGACCTGTTCACACTCGGTATCGACGCCGAGTGGCTGCTGTTCGCCTGGGGGAGCGTCATCCTCCCGACGGCTCACGCGTTGGGGTCGCGCGTCGCGACGGCGTTCGGCTTCGCCGTCCTCCTCGCGCTTGTCGTGCTTCTGTCCTCGCCGAACGACCCCGCACCGGCAGTCGGCCTCCTCGGTGTCGTCCTCTTCGCCCTCGGACACATCAACGACGGTCCGGTTCCGAAGACCTACCGGGTCGCCGGCGTCGCGATTGCCCTCGGAACGCTGGTCGTGATGACCCTGCTCGAAGGCCAGTTCAGGCTGTACACCTTCGGCCCTTCGGCCATCGTTGGTGCGACGGCACTCGGCGCGCTCGCCGGAGTGGGGTGGCTGTTCTCCGAATCCGACCGAGTGAGTGGTGGCTGGAGCGTCACCGTCGCTGTCGCACTCGGCGTCTCGACGGCCGTTGCCGTTGGAACACCCGAGGTCGTCCCCGAACCGCTCGGCTTCCTCGGGCTTCACGTCGCCGCACTGGCGGGCCTCGTCTCGACGGGCTATCTCGGCTACCGACAGCGCTCACGGCCCTACATCGACCTCGCGGTACTGGGTGCGATGCTGCAGGCGCTGTCGTTCGTCGAGGCGACGGTCGTCGACGCGCTGTCGGGGTCGGTCGCGCTCGTCGTCGCTGGGCTGTTGCTTTTGGCCGCCGGCGTTGCCCTCGAACGCGGCCGCCGGTCGCTGCTGTCACGTCTCTGAGACGGGGCTTTTGTAGTCGACGATGCACCGTCCGGTATGTTCCTGACCGCCGGCACCGTCGCCATCGTTCTCCTCGTCGCGGTGAGTGCGTTCTTTTCGGCCAGCGAAATCTCGTTGTTCTCACTGGAGGAACACCGACTCGGAACGCTCGCGACGGAACCGGGCGGCGACGTACTGGTCGGCCTTCGAGAGAACCCCCACAGACTCCTCGTCACCATCCTCGTCGGCAACAACTTCGTCAACGTCGCCATCGCGTCGCTGACGACGGCGCTCCTCGTCGACCGCCTGCCCGGCGGCGGCGGGACCGCCGTCGCAGTCGCGACGGTCGTGGCGAGTACCATCGTCCTCGTCTTCGGGGAAATCGTCCCGAAGTCCTACGGCGTCGGCAATCCCGAGCGAGTCGCGCTTCGAATCGCTCGACCCATCAGATGGATTCAGACGGCACTCTACCCTGTCGTAGTGTTCTTCGAGACGGTTACCGACGGAATCAACCACCTCACTGGTGGTGGCCGGGATATCGAGCGACCCTACATCACCCGCGAGGAAATCGTCGCGTTGGTCGAGACGGCCGAGGAACTCGGCATCATCGAAGGCGACGAACAGGCGATGATAGAGCGCATCTTTCGGTTCAACACGACGACCGTCGGGAGCGTGATGGTGCCGCGAGTAGACGTGGTCGCCGTCGACGCCGCCGCGAGCGTCGAAGACGCCATCGATGCGTGTCTCTCGGAGCGAGTCACTCGCCTCCCGGTGTACGAGGGAGACTTCAGCCGCGTCCTCGGCTACGTCGACATCCGCGACCTCGTCGCCGTGCCGGAAGACGCCTCGCTTCGGTCGCTGACCAACCCCGCACTCCACGTCTTCGAGGGCCAGGAGGTAGACGAGGTGTTGGCCGAACTGCAGGCGGGTCGAACCGAGTTGGCCATCGTCTACGACGAGTTCGGTTCCGTCGAGGGACTCGTGACCACCGAGGACATCGTCGAGGAAATCGTCGGCGAGATATTCGACATCGGTGAGGAGCCATCGGTCCTCGTTCTCTCCGAATCGACGGCGAGTGTGCAGGGAGGCGCCGCCACGCGAGAGATCAATGGCGAAATCGGAACCCACCTTCCCGAAACGGGCGGGACGGTCGCCGGCCTGCTCGCCAAGCGGTTGGACCGGCCGGCAGAACCGGGCGACGTAATCGAGGTAGCTGATGCCCGGCTCACGGTTCGGAGCGTCGAAAACAACCGCATCCGACGTGTCCACGTCGAACGGGAGGCGGAAGCGCCGCTGGAGGAGGAAAAATAAACGAAGAAGCGTTCGGAAGGCGGTTCGAGGCGGTGGACTGGTGGGAGCTGTTGTAATCCGACCGGATTACATCATGCCGCCCATGCCGCCGCCCATACCGCCCATGCCGCCCATGCCGCCGCCCATGCCGCCGCCGGGGCCGCCGGGCATCTCGTCGTCGTCGCCGTCGTCGCTGGAGCCACCCTTGAGGTCGCCCGCGGCGATGACGTCGTCGATGCGCAGAATCATCACGGCCGCTTCGGTGGCGGACTCGATGGCCTGGGTCTTGACTCGGAGCGGCTCGACGACGCCCTCGTCTTCCATGTCGATGACCTCGCCCGTGTAGGCGTCGAGGCCGGCGGCGTCGGCGCCGTCGGCGTGCTGGCTGCGGAGGTCGACGAGGGAGTCGATGGGGTCGAGCCCGGCGTTCTCGGCGAGCGTGCGCGGAATCACGTCGACGGCGTCGGCGAAGGCCTCGACGGCGAGCTGCTCGCGGCCGCCGACGGAGTCGGCGTAATCGCGCAGACCGAGGGCCAGCGCGATTTCGGGGGCACCGCCGCCGGGGAGGACCTTGCC
>JBMCDV010000227.1:0-3274 GCA_048618255.1 Natronomonas sp.
CAGTACAGTACTGTCGGACGCCGTAGTCCTCGGTCATCTCGAGGACGGTCCGAAGGTTTTCCACTGCATCCTCGAGGCGGTCGGTGCCGGCGAATTCAGTTAGCTCGTCGAGATCGTCGGACGCCGAGCGCAAGAGCTCGTCGACAGTTTCCGCCTGGTCGAGTGTGAGTCCCGCCTCGGTCAGGAGGTCGAGGTATTCGTCTCGGTGGATTTTAGCCCGTTTGTCGACGGCGCGGATCGCATCGGCCACGTCGACGTCGACGTCGACGGTCTCGAATACACCGGAGAGGATGTCTCGATGGGATACCCGGAACTCGAAGTCCGCCGCGTCAAGCCCGAGTTCGGTGAGCATCTCCGCGGCGACCGCGATCACTTCGGCATCCACGACCGGTTCCGAGGAGCCAAATACGTCGACGTTGGTCTGGTAGAACTCCCTGAACCGGCCCTGCTGGACCTGCTCGTAGCGCCAGAACGGTCGCGTCGAGAACCACTTGATTGGCTTCTGTAACGCCTGCTGTTTGGCGACGACCATCCGTGCGACCGTCGGCGTCAACTCCGGCGTCAACGCGACGTTGCGGCCGCCCTTGTCCTCGAAGGTGTACAGCTCTTCGACGATTTCCTCGCCCGATTTGTCGACGTACATCTCGGTCCGCTCCATCGCCGGCGTCCCGACCTCTCGGAAGCCGTACCGACGCAGTTGCTCCTCTATCGCGTCGGTAGCCTCCCGTCGGGCGGACATCTCGCCGGGGTAGAAATCGCGGAACCCCTTCAGCCGGTCGTACATGCCCACGGCTTCGAGAGGGGAGGCACTAAAAGGTGCGATTGTGCGTGGAGTGCGAGGCTTCTCAATCCGCTCGAAGCCCCACTAGTCGTCAACGACGACTTCGACAGGCTCCTCGGTGTCGTCTTCGGTAGTGGCCTCGCTGGACTGTCGCTGCTGGTAGAACAGCGCGCCGGCGACGGCCAGCACTATCCACGACCGCCAGTTGGCGAGGTTGAGCGTGTAGCCGATGCCGAACGGCTTCTCGACGAGCATCCCCTCATCGGGTTGCCAGTAGGCACTCATCATCCGTCCGAGCGACGGTCGTTCGAAGTTGTACGGCACGCCGAACAGTTCGCCGGACTGCGGCTTGTCGGTCATGCATCGGGGTACGGTGGGCCGGAACTTATAGCCACGCCCCTCGCGACGAGTCCGTCTCACACCGTGGTCTCACTGGTATCGCCCGCGGCCCTCTATCTCCCGTAACTGCTCGACGACGCGGGGGTCGCCGGCCTCACGATAGGCGTCTTCGAAGGCTTCGAACAGTTCTGGTGCGTCGTCGGCCGTCCCACCCACTGCGCCCTCGAAGACGTGGAGGTCCATCGCGTAGTCCTCGATGTCGTCGGTGTAGTAGCCCAACCCGAAGTCGATGAGGTAGGTCCGGTCGCCGTCTTCGCCACCGACGCGGGCGTTCCGCGGCGTCGGGTCGCCGTGGACGAATCCGGCCTCGTGACAGCGAGCGAGGTGTCGGCCGATGTCGCGGACGCCGGATTCATCGAGGTCGTCTCGTAAATCCGCGTTACCGACGTACTCGAAGACGAGCAGACCCTCCGAGGGGTCGACATCGAAGACGACCGGCGTCGGCACGCCGAGGCGTCTGGCCTCGCTCGTGAGTCTGGCCTCCGAGCGCGTCCGTCGCGTCCGGAGCGCTTCGTCGAGTTCCGGGTGCCGATACGGCTTCGAGAGCCGCTGTTTGTGCGCCCGTCGGCCGTCGAGGTCGACGACAGCTTCCGCACCCTGCTGGCGGTCGTCGTCGGCGACCGGTTCGGCGACGGCCTCCCCCGAGCGCCACGTCACCGCGACCTCATCGGGTCGGAAATTCGGCAACACGCGGGAATCGTCGATGTCGACGGTGTCGCCGGCCTCGTACATCTTCGCGCCGAGGACGGCTATCATGCCCGCGTTGTCCCGGAGAAATCGGGGTTCGGGGGCGTAGAAATCCGCCCCGCGCTCGTCGCACATCGATTCCAGCATCGACCGCAGGCGGTCGTTCTGTGCGACGCCGCCGCCGAGGACGAGTTCCTCCGCCCCGGTCAACGACAGTGCCCGCTCGCTCACCTCCGCCAGCATGGCGAAGACGTTCTCCTGGAGGCCACAGCAGACGTCCTCGACTGGCACCCCGTCGTCGTACGCCTGCTTCGCCGCCGACATGATGCCGGAAAACGAGAAGTCCATCCCCTTGACGACGTACGGCAACTCGACGTACTCGCCGTCGCGGGCGTGGGCTTCGACCTTCGGGCCGCCGGGGTGGGTCCACCCGACGTGACGGGTGAACTTGTCGAGGGCGTTGCCGACACCGGTGTCCATCGTCTCGCCCAACACGCGGTACCGGCCGTTCCGGTAGCCGAGGACGTGGGCGTTCGCACCGGAGGCGTTCAGACACACCGGCGAGTCGAATCCCGAGCGATGGCGGCCGATTTCGAGGTGGGCGACCATGTGGTTGACGCCGACGAGCGGGACGTCGAGGCTCCCCGAAAGTGCCCGAGCGGCCGTCCCGACGATGCGGAGACAGGGACCGATACCGGGCCCCCTGGAGAAGGCGACGGCATCGAGTGCCTCGCTCGGGTCGCCGTAGGTCTCCCGAACCTCGTCGAGAATCGTCTCGACGACGGTCGGAATCGACTCGCGCATGTGTTCGGCGGCCTCGCGCGGATGAATGCCCCCGCTGTCCGGCTGGTAGGCGTCGGATTCGATAGAAACGGTGTCGGTCTCGGAATCGAACAGCGCCGCACTGGCACACCAGGCGGTCCCCTCGATACCGAGTACACGGGTCACGACCTACTTGAATTCGGTGTAGCTACACTTCCCGCAGTGGGTGCGGTCGCCGTAGTCACCGAGGAACGTGTCGCCACATCGCGGGCACATTTCCTTGTCCGTCGTGCCGTCCTCGTTGTAGTATTCGTGGCGCGCCATCTAGGCCTCCTCCGCTTCCGTGTCGGCGTCTGCGTCCTCGGCCGCTGCTTCGGCGTCCTCACCGTCGGCGGTAATCTTGTTCCGTTCGAGCATGTACTCCTGCTCGACGGCCTTGGCGTCGTCGGCGCTGTCGTACACCTTCGCGTAGCCGACGGACTTCCGCATGCCGTATTTGGTGTCGAGTTTGTGGACGACGACCTCGCTCGCGTCCTTGTTCAGTTTCGCGGCCAGCGAGTCGCGGACCGACAGTCGCTCCGGCGTCGCCTCCTCGTGAGTCAGCTGGAACCGGACGTCCGTCCGGTGCAACATCGGGTTCTCGTC
>JBMCDV010000228.1:0-3250 GCA_048618255.1 Natronomonas sp.
AGACGAAGACGTCTACGACATCCGCACGTCGCTAGAGAACGACATCGACATGATGGGCGACATGCTCGAGAGCTACCGCCAACACATCGAGTTGGCCGATGGCCTCGGCGACTACGCGACCAGCGAGATGCTCCGCGAGCAACTCGAAACTCTCGAAGAACACATCCACCACATCGAACACTACCTCGAAGACGACACGCTCGTCCTCGAATCCGCGACGAAATAACGCCGACTGCCTACTGAACGTCCGGCGCCGACTCGTCGCTACGGCCCGGCAGTTCCAGCTCGATTTCCAGTTCTTGCTCGCCGACGCCGTCGAAGTCGATCTCGAGTTCCACCGGCTCGCCGAAGGCAAACGGGAGTTCCCACTCCTCGTCGACGATGGTTAACTCGTCGTCGTCACGGAGCTGTCGGCCCAATTCGATGAGGAACTCGCCGGCCTCTTCCGCACTGAGCCGGTACTCCTGTTCGAACTCACGGCCCGAGCGAATCGTCGTTCGCTCCCCTTCAGTCGGCGAATCGGAATCAGTCATCGAAATTCACCGTCGTACGTCGACCGTCATATCGCTCGCAATCCACCCGTCGCTGTTGTCCGTCTCGATGAACACGGACTTGCCGGGACAACTCTCACACTGGGCTACTTCTGGTCTGGAGTCGGCGTCGGAATCAACGCGCCGTTCCGAACGCCGCCGGGCACGCGCCGTCATTACTTGATTTAGGCATACCTAAAGTAAAAGCGTTTTCGGTCCCGGTCGCCCTCAGCGCTCACCCGACTCCGTCGCCGTCGCGAGCGGCTCCGGATTCTCCGTGTCACCCAACAGCGTCGCGGCCAGTCGCTCCGCGACCAGCGGGCTGACGCTCCCCGCCAGCCGCATCGCCTCGGCTTCGTGGTCCTCGAGGCCGAGTACCTCCCGAAAGAACTGCGAGAGGGTCCGATAGGTGTCGTATGACTCCTCGGCAGTTTCCCGCCCGTCATCGGTCAGCGTCGCTCCCTCGTAGGGCTCGTGGACAACCAGGCCGTCGGCTTCGAGCCGCTGCAGCATCTCGGTCGTCGCCGCCGGCGACCGGTCGAGTCGCTCGGCGAGTCGGCCCGGCGACACCGGCTGGTCGTCGCCGCCCTCCATGTAGAGAACGAGGAGATACCGGACGGCACTCGCCATCTCAGCGCTCACCCTCCGCGGAGTCGACAGCGCCGTCGGTTGTTCCCTTCTCCGCCTCATCGACGTCCGAACTCGACCCGAACAACGCCAAATACAGCCACGCTTTCGTCCGACCGCGCTGTTTGCGAGGTCCGGACCCGGTCATGCGCGCGTGGTGAGATGGTCGCGAACGGTTCGCTGGCAGTCCCGACACGTCGCTTCGAGGCGAGCGGTCGCCGACAACACCGGATACGTCCTCGAACGCTCCTGTGACAGGTACTCGACGAGCGACCGATGTGTGAGGCCCGTTTTCGCCCCTTCGCTCGTCGTCCGGTCGAGCACCGCCTGCCGGTCGGCGACGATGTCCTCACAGGCGCGTCGGCGGGTTTCGAGCCGCTCGTGGCGCTCCCGAAGCGCCTCGAACCCGAGCGCCGACAGCGGCCGCTCGTCGGCCGCTACGAGCCACTCACAGGTCGCCTCCAACCGCTGGAGTGACCCTGTCAGCGACGCCCGCTCGATGTCGAGGGCGCGCTCCATCGCGCGTAACTCCGCCTGTCGTTGCTCGACGGCGTCGTGAATCGACTGCTGGACTTCGGCGGTGAACTGCCCGGGTGTCGAGGGGTCTAACACGGCCGCGATGCCAGTACCCAACTCCTCACTCATCGTCGCCGTCAGCGGTTCCGCCTCGTCGAGGTCAGCCACACTGTAGGGCCGGACGGTCTCCTCGAACAGCGACCGAACCGTTTCGGCCCCCGCGGTCGTCGGCCCCCCTTGTCGAATCGCTGGCGACGCTGGCGTCACTTGGCCGTCTGCTGCCGCGACGCCTCCGCCGTCCGGAAGCGTCGTCGGGTCGAGCGCTCGAACCTCGGCGTCGAACCGCTCGAAAGCCTTCGCGGTGGCTTCGACGTGAGCTACCTCCTCGTCGACGCGGTCGATTGCCGCCCGAACCGGGTCGATGATGTCGTTCACGGACACCCCTCCGTCTCCGTCGGCACGCAGACGAGGCCGCCGACACGACCCGTCGTGTTCGTCTCGATTGCCAGCCGCCACGACCCCGACCCCGCGACGCGCTCGGCGCCCGAAATCGTCACCGACCGCGTCGCCAGTCGGTCGAACAGATGCACCACCAACGGCAACGTCACCACCCGACCGGGCGTACCGTCGAGGCTGTACCCCTCGATACGGACCGTCCACGACCGCGACTCGCCGCTTGCGGCGGCCGAACACCGCTCGATGCGATAGTCGTCGACCAGTCCGACCGCAGCCAGTGACTCCAGTGTCGCAGCGAGCGGTTCGGGGGCCAAGACGCCGCCGTCGTCGCGTGGCAGGTTCGCTGCCGCCTCCCGGAGCACCGACGCCTGTTCGTCGGAGGCCAACCGCTCGTCGAGCTCCGTCGCGATGCTCTCCAACAGTCGCAGACAGAGTTCGTCGGGCGATTCGACCGCTTCGGCGGCGTCGAGATACGTGTCCATGATGGCGTCCTGTAAGTCGACGTGGGGCGACCCGGCGATGGCCTCGAAAACGACGCCGGCGACGGTGTGACAGAACTCGATGGCGTCGGTTCGCTCGCGGTCGAGCGGCGCCGGCGGCAGGTCCCGCGTTCGGTCGCTCCCGTGTGGTCGCCCGTCGGAAGCGTCCCACCCCGGCAGTTCCTCCCGAACGATGATGTCGCGATACGAGACGTGTGGGTCGTACCGCCGAAGCGCCGACCGGTACTGTTCGGTCGCCTGCGCGGCGGCGCGGGCGCTGGCCCGACTGTCGAACGCCAATTCGTCGGCGGGAACCGGCCGACACCCCGTCCGCGCACAGGCGACGTAGTAGCGGCCGTCCTCGCTGGCGAGCGATTCGATGTGGTCGCGAATGTCGCCCAGTGTCGTTCCTATCATGTCTGAGACGTTCCTCGGGCAGTGCCGTTCGGCTGTCCGCGAACTGCCTTCGATTCGTGTGGTCGCGTCGTGCCGTTCATGCGTTCGCCGTTCGGACTGCCGACCGCAGAGAGTGCTTCCGTCAGGGGCTGTCCCGCACCGGATTCGTACGTTTTAGGCCGGCCTAAAAGATATTAATTCCTTCGATTATGCGGGTCCGCAAAAAGCGGTTCACGCCTTCTCAGT
>JBMCDV010000229.1:0-3248 GCA_048618255.1 Natronomonas sp.
CGGGCTCTCGTCCTTACCAAGGACGCGCTTTACCGCTAAGCTACCCAGGCAGGCACTCTTCCGTAGCCGGGTTGCCCCGTTAATCGTTTCGATTCAGCGGCCGCCCGCTATCGGTTGACAGGCCTGCCACGCGGTCGCGCCGTCGGTCGTCGAAAAACGACTCCACGGGGTCGAACGCCGAGCTCTCGGGGGCGAAATCGTCGGCGAGGTCGGCGGCGTCGTCGGTTCGCCCGCCGGAGGCGGAGACGCCGGTGAGAATCGCGAGTTCGAGTACGTCCGTTTCGAGGTTGCCGTCGAGAGCAGCGGCGCGGTCGGGGGCCGCGGTCTCGCGGTCGGTCTGGTCGCGGCCGAAGGCGCGGACGACGCCGACGGCGTCCTCGGCGGCGTCGGTGCGGGCGAGCAGGTAGAACCCGCGGGCGACCAACACGTCGGCGGCGAGAATGGCCATGTCGGCGGCGTCGCGGTCGCCGCCGTCCCAGGGGTCGTCCTGTGCGAGGTCTCGCGTGAGTCGCAGGCCGTCGTAGATGAGTTGGACGCCGGCGGCCTGTTCGGCGAGGTCTTCGGGGTGTTCGTCGGTGACGGAACGGGCACTCAGAAGCGTCAACACACCGGGAACGACGGACCCGTCTGCGACGTATTCGTCGATGGTCCGACGGAGTTCCTCGGGAATTACATCCGCGACCGACTCGGACGCTGCCCGCCGGACCGCGGCGGCTTCCTCCATTGCCGATATGTTGGGGAGCGAAGGGCAAAGACCTTTGGAAACGGTGGCAATCTCACCGTATGATACGCGTCGAAGACGGCGGCGACGTACGCGTCGTCACGCTCGACCGGCCGGAGCGCCGCAACGCTCTGACGCCTGCAGTACTCGAGAAACTCGAGACCGCGGTCACCGACTGTGCCGCGCCGGTGGTGTACCTCCGTGGGGCCGGTGAGGCCTTCTGTGCCGGTGCCGACCTTTCGACGGTTGCGACGGTCGCCGCGAGCGACCCCGAGGCGGTCGAGCCGTTCGTCCGCCGCGGGCAGGCCGTCGCCGACGCCATCGAGAGTTCCCCGTCGGTCGTCGTCGCCGGTATCGACGGTGCGGCCCGCGGCGGCGGCGTCGAATTGGCGCTCGCCTGCGACATGCGGCTGGCGACGACCGACGCCACCTTCGGGGAACCGGGCGTGACGTTCGGTCTCTTCGGCGCGTGGGGCGGCACCGTCCGGCTACCCGAAGTCATCGGAATGGGCGACGCGCTGGATTTTTCGTTGTCCGGTCGCGTCATCGACGCCGAGGAGGCGCTTCGTATCGGGCTGGTCTCCCGCGTCGTCGACTCACCGCGGGCCGTCGCCGAGCAAGTGGCCGAAAACGACCCGCTCGCGCTCGAACACGTCAAGCGTCGGGTCCGGGACAGGGGTCCAAAATCCGAACAGGAAGACGCCGAAGTGGCTGCCTTCGAGGCGCTGGTCGACGAACACGCCGACGACCTCCGGGAGTTGGGCGAATGAGTTGGACACGCCAGTTCGTTTCAGTTACCGTAAAGATTGAAACCCTCCACCGGTAAAGGACGGTAGCAATGCCAGAGTGCGACTACTGTGGAGCCTCCCACGACACCGAGGAGGCACACCTCGAACATCTGAAATCCGCCCACGCCGACGAACTCGGTCCCATCGACAAGCGCCGAGTCGGCGACATCGACGGCGACGACGGCCTCCCGACCGGTCCCATCGCCCTCGGCGTCGTTTTGCTCGCCTCCCTCGGTATCGTCGGATACGTCGTCTTTATCGCCGGTAGCGGAGGTGCCGCCGGCGACATCGGACAGGCCGGAAGCGCCCACTACCACGGGAGTATTAACGTCACCATCACCGGCGAAACGTTCGATTTCTCACAGGCACGATGGAAACAGCCGCAGGAGCACCCCCGATTCCACTTCGAGGGGAGTTCCGACGACCGATGGCACGCACACGCGACCGGGGTGACCCTCGAATACGGAATGGACACTATCGGATTCGAGATTACGGATAACTCGGTGACGTACGACGGCACGGAGTACGTCGACGGCGAGGGCTACGAGGTCGCCGTTCAGGTGAACGACGAGGACGTCGAGCCGGATTACGTCCTCCAGGAAGGCGACCACATACGAATCGTCGTCAGCGAAGCCTGATTCTGGCTCTCACAGCGGTTCCGGCGCGGGCGGCATCGACCGCTTGTGCTCGCTCTTCTCGTAGAGGTCGGCGACGCGTTCGACGGCCTCTTCGGGCAGTCCGAGCGTCCGTACGGTGGCGTTCTTCGAGAACGGCCCGTCGACGTGGAGTGCGAGAATCGCGTCGAGTTCGTCGTATCCGAGACCCATCTCCTCTTCGTCGGTTTGGCCCTCCCACATCCCCGCGGTCGGCGTCCGGGTGACGAGGTCCTCGGAGACGCCAACCTCACGGGCGAGTTGCCGGACCTGACACTTGTAGAGATTCCCGATTGGGTTGCAGTCGACGGCCTGGTCGCCGTACTTCGTGAAGTAGCCCGTCGCCGCCTCCGAGCGGTTGCCGGTGCCGAGGACGACCCGACTCTCGGCGTTGGCAACGAAGTAGTTCAACACGCCGCGAGTCCGCACCCGGACGTTCCCGAGTGCCATTCGGTCGGCGGCGGCGTGGTCGGGCGCCGCCTCGACGAAGGAGTCGACGATGGGGTTGATGTCGATTACGTCGTATTCGATGCCGAGGTCCTCGGCGACCCGCTCGGCGTCGGTCTTGTCGGCCTCGGGGTTGGATTCACTCGGCATGAGCAGGCCGTGTACCTCCGCAGCACCCAGCGCCTCGACGGCGAGGTGGGCGGTCAGCGTCGAATCGATGCCGCCCGAGAGTCCGAGGACAGCCCCCTCCGCACCCGCGTCCTCGACGACGCTCTCGATGAATTCGACGATGTGTTCCCGGCGAGCGTCGAGTTCCGCCTCGGAGAACAGCAAGTCCACGTTCGTCCCCTCGACCAGTGGTGAAGCACTCGTCATCGACGGTCCATTCGCTCGCTCGTGACTAATAACCTCCCGTCAGCGGAGGTTTCTTGGACACCCGTCCGGTTCCGGTGGCAACACCGAGGCGCTACGTTGAAGTGCGGGCGGGCGGTAGCGTCGGGCGCGAACGAAGTGAGCGCGCCGTTGGTGAGCGAACCGGAACGGTTCGCGATGCACGGGGCGTGAGGAGAGAAGCGACGAACGCGCCGTTGGTCCAGTGGTAGGACATTAGCTTCCCAAGCTAATAGCCCGGGTTCAATT
>JBMCDV010000230.1:0-3244 GCA_048618255.1 Natronomonas sp.
CCGTTGATGTCGAGTTCCTCGACTATCGGCCCGTTGACGACGACCATCGGCCAGTGTGGCTCCGTCGTCGCGAGCGTCCCGTAGAGGTTGAATTCGGGTTCTAACGTCGCTTCGAGGGCGGCCAACACCACCGGAAAGTACGACGCCTCACATCCGGCCATCACCGCGTTCGCCGCGAGCGTCTCCATCGTCGCCGACCGCTCGCTCAGCGGGAAGGGGCCGAGGTGGTCGTCACCGGCGACACCCCCGGCCTCGAGGAACCGGTCGACTCGCTCACGCGTGGGGTCGACGACGGGCAGACCATCCGGAGAAGAAACGGTAGCCATACACACACCGTACACCCGACGGCCCATACCTGTTCCGCCGGCCCTTCGACGAGCGAAGCCACGGCAAAAGCTTAATAGATTCACTACCCCGTTCAAACGTATGAGCGACCAGTTACTGGACGGCATCGACGTAGTCGACCTCGGGCAGATATACAACGGGCCCTACTGCTCTCTGCTGCTCTCCTATATGGGTGCGAACGTCACGAAAATCGAACCGCCACACGGCGAACCGCTTCGGGCCCGCGTCGACGACGGCGAGGCCCCGGAGTTCGTGATGCTCAACTCCAACAAGGAGGGGATGACACTCAACCTCAAGACAGAGGAGGGAAAGGAAATCTTCGAGGAGCTAATCGAGGACGCCGACATCCTCGTCGAGAACTTCTCGGTCGGGGCGATGGAGCGCCTCGGCCTCGGCTACGAGGAACTCTCGGAGATAAATCCGGAACTCATCTACGCCCACAGCAGCGGCTTCGGTGAGGAGGGCCCCTACAACGAGTATCCCGCGATGGACCTCACGATTCAGGCCATCAGCGGCGTGATGGACGTGACGGGCTTTCCGGACGGACCGCCGACGAAAGCCGGCATCGCAGTCGGCGACTTCATGGGCGGCATCCACCTGCTTGCCGGCATCCTCGGTGCCCTGTACGAACGGGAGTTGACCGGCGAGGGTCAGTTCGTCGAGGTGAGCATGCACGATTCGGTGTTCCCGACGCTGATGTCGCCGATGGCGGCGCACTTCAACGACGACGACGTGCCGCCGCGGACCGGCAACCGCCACAGCGGCCTCGCACAAAGTCCCTACAACGTCTACGAGACCTCCGACGGCTACATCGCCATCTTCGGCGTCACGAACCGCCACTGGCACTCCCTGCTGGACGTCATCGGTCGAGAGGATTTGAAGGACGACCCGCGCTTCGAGAGCAACGTCAAGCGCTCGAACCACCTCGACGAAGTCGACGAACTGGTCGAGGGGTGGACCATCGAGCGCAAGCGCGACGACATCGAAGAAATCCTTCTCGACGCGGGCGTTCCGTGCGGCCCGGTCAAGGAAATCGACGAGGTCGCCGACGACCCTCACCTCAAGGAACGAAAGATGATAAACGAAATCGACCACCCCAGCTACGGCGAGATATCGGTTCCCGGCATCCCGATTCGGTTCTCGGGGTCGGAGCTCCCCGACATCGAACCGTCGCCGACGAAAGGGCGGGACACCCGGAAGGTGATGTGTGAGCGCCTCGGCTACTCCGAGGCGGAGTACGAGGAACTGAAAGAGAAGGGCGTCTTCTAGAACTCGTGGTCGTCGCCCTGGAGGTCGGCGACCGTCGCGCCGGTTTCGATTTTCCGCTCGACGAGTAACTCCTCTCGCAGCGTCTCCTCGGCGGTTTCGGCGACCTCGGCGGCGGACTCGGCGGGGACGACGACGACACCCGTCGCGTCGGCGACGACGAGGTCGTCGGGGTTCACCGTCACACCGTCGATTTCCAGCGGTTCGCCGACTGCTTCGACCGTAAGCCGGCGCTGGCCGGATTTCGGCGTCGGCTGGCGGGCGAACACCGGGAACGACCCCTCCCGAATCTCCGGGATGTCGCGGTAGCCGCCGTCGATGACCATGCCGGCGACGCCGGCGTTCTCGGCCAGTCGGGAGGCGTTGCCGCCCCAACAGGAGATGTCGGGGCCGACGCCGTCGATGACGAGCACGCGGTCCTCGAGGAGTTCGTTCAACATCGCGTAGGGGAAGTTCGTCCGCTCGCCGGGGTCGTCGACCAACTCGAAGCGCATCGTGTGGGCGCGCCCGACCGTCGTCTGGTCGGGCGCCGCCGGCGGCAGGCCGGTGATGACGCCGTCGATGTCGTGTTTGTCCAGGGCGTCGGAGACGATGCTGGTGTCGAACATGCTGTACACGTCCGTGATACTCGAAGCCATGTACTCGTCTGCTGCGTGCGGCGGCTTATAGATATCCCTCATCTCGCGGACTCGGTGCTGTGGTCACCGCGGCGAGACGACGGTGAAAACACCTATCATTGCTCGACCGGAACGGACGGTATGGCAGCACAACCCACGGAGTACGAACAGTTCATCGACGGCGAGTACACACCCTCCGAGAGCGACGAGCGCATCGAGGTGTCGTTTCCCTACGACGGGTCGGTGTGGGCGACGGTTCCGGACGGCACCGAAGCCGACATCGACCGGGCGGTCACCTCGGCGCGGTCGGCCTTCGAATCCGAGGCGTGGCGGGGGCTGTTGCCGAGCGAGCGGGCATCGATACTCCACGACATCGCCGACACCATCGACGACCACGCCGATGAACTCGCGGAACTCGAGACCCGACAGAACGGCAAACTGATTCGGGAGATGAGTTCCCAGATGGGCGGGTTGGGCGAGTGGTTCCGCTACTACGCCAGCCAGTGTCGCACCCACGAGGGACGGACGATTCCCGTCGAGAGCAAAGGCGGTGAGATGTTCACCTACGTCCGCGAGGAGCCACGCGGCGTCGTCGGCGCGATAACGCCGTGGAACTCCCCGCTGCTGTTGACCGTGTTCAAACTCGCGCCGGCGCTCGCCGCTGGCTGTACGTTCGTCCACAAGCCGAGTTCCTACACGCCGGTGAGCGCCCTGCGGTTCGCGGAACTGCTCCACGAGGAGGCCGGCCTGCCAGCGGGCGTCTACAACGTCGTCACCGGCGGCGGTTCGACGGCCGGCGAGGCGCTCATCACCCACGACGACGTGGACAAACTCGCCTTCACTGGCTCGACCGGCGTCGGCCGACACATCGGGAAAGCCGCCGGCGAGGCGCTGATTCCCGCCTCCCTGGAGTTGGGCGGGAAGAGCCCCAACGTCGTCTTCCCGAGTGCGGACCTCGACAACGCCATCAACGGCGTCATCAAGGGCATCTTCGCGGCGACGGGCCAGACCTGTCT
>JBMCDV010000231.1:0-3237 GCA_048618255.1 Natronomonas sp.
GGTCAGGGCGTTCCTCGACGCTCGACGCGGTGGCTGTACTCGAAACCTCGTTATCGAAGTACGGGAATCGCATTGATAACACCGAAGGTGCCGTGTGCGGCGAGTAGGTGGCGAACAGGCGGCGTTCCGTGAATCTCATCCCGTATCCGACGGCCAGCCGCACGATGTCCGAACGGCCGTCGGTCGCTGGTCAACACATACGGTCGGTGGTTCCGTTCCGGCATATGAATGTCCGGGCGAGCCGGCGGTTCGGAGTGCAGCCGGTAGAGCATCCGCGAGGCGCGTAGCGCCGAGTGGTTCGCCGCGCGAGCGGGCGTACAAAGTAGGTCGGAATGAAAGGTCAACCGAAGTTCTCGGCCTTCGCCGCGTCGGGGTCGCCGCCAGCGGCCTCGATTGCGGCGGTGGCGTCCTCGAGGAAGTCGGCGAAGCCGTAGACGAACACCTGTTCGCCGTCGGCGTTCGTCAGCACGTCGGCGACGGCGTCGGTGAGCGATTCATCTTCGGAGAGGACGAACACCGATGCCCCAGCGTTGGCGATGTTCGAGAGTCGGTCCTCGTGGAGCGGGACGTCGTCGCGGTAGACGATTGCGGCTTCGTTGCCCTCCGAGAGTGCGCGCTCGGCGATGGCGACTGCGGGACCGATACCGGGGCCGCCGGCGAGGACGACTGCACGATTCTCGCCTTCGTAATAGTCGTCGCCGAAGGGGCCGGTAATCGTGACGGTGTCGCCGGCTTCGAGGTTCAGGAGGTACTCGCTGAACGCGCCGCCCTCTTCGGGGTCGTAGCTGATTGTGAACTCGAAGACGCCGTCGGTGTTCGGCGAGGAAACGGTGTAGAAACGCGACTCGTCTTCGCCGTCGACGGTGGCGGTGAGTTTGACGAACTGTCCCGGCTCGGCGTCGAACGCCGACGGTGTCTCAAGGTCGATGGCGACTGCGTCGCGGCCGACCTCGTGGACGGCGGCGACGGTCGTCTCGATGGGGTCCATGTACGGTATGGACTTCCCCGCCGGCAAGGCGCTTTCGAAGCCGCGTCCGAAAACCCGATGTGAACGCGTGTGAAGTTTTCCCTCGGTAGTTGTTGAAAGTCGCTTTCGAGGGCTGTAGTCCGGAAAACCGCTCAACTACGGCAATATTCAGAAGGCTTAACGTCCGCCGCGCAGAACCCCGATGTAGTATGCCAGAGGACCTCAACTGGGCCGTCGGCGGCGAAGCCGGCGATGGGATCGACTCGACAGGGAAGATCTTTGCCCAGGCGCTCTCACGTGCGGGGCGCCACGTCTTTACCTCGAAGGACTTCGCCTCACGAATCCGTGGCGGATACACGGCGTATAAGGTACGGACGTCCGTCGACCGCGTCGAGAGTGTCGTCGACAGACTCGATATCCTGATTGCGCTCACCGAGCGAACCGTCAACGAAAACCTCGACGAACTCCACGAGGACTCCATTATCATCTACGATGGCGAGCGGACGATGATGAAGGACTTCGAGGCCCCCGGCGAGATGACAGGGCTCGACGTGCCACTGAAGCGTCTCGCCGAGGACGCCGGTGGCGCCATCATGCGCAACATCGTCGCCCTGGGTGCCGCGTGTGAGGTCACTGGATTCAACATCGAGTACCTCGACGAGTCCCTGGAGAAGCGCTTCGGCGGCAAAGGCGAGGCCATCGTCGAGAACAACAAGAAGGCGGCCCGTCTCGGCGCGGATTTCGTTCGCGAAGAGACGGACCTCTCGACCGACGATGACCTCGAGACGACGGACAACGACTACGTCCTCCTGAACGGCGACGAAGCCATCGGGATGGGCGCTCTCGCCGGCGGCTGTCGGTTCTACGCCGGCTACCCCATCACGCCCGCGACGGACGTCATGGAGTACCTGAAGGGCCGAATCGAGGGCTACGGCGGCATCGTCGTCCAGGCCGAAGACGAGCTGTCGGCGGTTAACATGGCACTCGGCGCCGCTCGCGCGGGTGCCCGTTCGATGACCGCGACGTCCGGTCCCGGCATCGACCTGATGACCGAGACGTTCGGACTCGTCGCCACCTCGGAGACGCCGCTGGTCATCTGTAACGTGATGCGTTCGGGGCCCTCGACGGGGATGCCGACCAAACAGGAGCAGGGCGACCTCAACCAGATGCTGTACGGCGGCCACGGCGAGGTGCCGCGGTTCGTCCTCGCTCCGACGACGATTGCGGAGTGTTTCCACAAGACCGTCGAGGCGTTCAACCTCGCCGAAAAGTACCAACTCCCCGTCTATCTCACGGCCGACCTCTCGCTTGCGGTCACCGAACAGACCTTCGAACCCGAGGAATTCGACATGGACGCGGTCGAAATCGACCGCGGAAAAGTCGTTGACGAGGAGAACATCGAGGAGTGGCAAAACGAGAAGGGACAGTTCAAGCCCCACGCGCTCACCGACGACGGCGTCAGCCCGCGGTCGTTCCCCGGCGTCAAGGGGGGTGCCCACATGTCCACCGGTCTCGAACATGACGAGTTGGGCCGACGGACGGAGGATACGGACATGCGCGTCGAGCAGGTCGACAAGCGCGACCGCAAGGTCGAAACCGCAATCGAGCGGGAGAACTTCGACTACCGCGAGTTCGGCGACGCCGATGCCGACACGCTCATCGTCTCGTGGGGCTCCAACGAGGGCGCGATGCTCGAAGCGATAGACCTCCTCGAAGGCGACGGCATCGACGTTCGGTTCATCTCGGTACCGTACATCTTCCCGCGGCCGAACCTCACCGAGGAGTTCGAGGCCGCCGAGGAGGTCATCGTCGTCGAGTGTAACGCGACCGGTCAGTTCGCCGACCTCGTCGAACACGACACGCTCACGCGCGTCGAGCGCATCAACAAGTACAACGGCGTCCGATTCAAGGCGGACGAACTCGCCGACGAGGTCAAAGCGACCCTCGGCGAGGCGACGGAGGTGGAAGCATGAGTTCCGACATTCGATTTACGGATTTCAAATCCGACAAACAGCCGACGTGGTGTCCCGGTTGCGGTGACTTCGGGACGATGAACGGCATGATGAAAGCGCTGGCCGAGACCGGCAACGACCCCGACAACACGTTCGTGGTCGCCGGCATCGGCTGTTCCGGCAAAATCGGGACGTACATGCACTCGTATGCACTGCATGGCATCCACGGCCGGGCGCTGCCCGTCGGAACGGGCGTGAAGATGGCCAACCCCGAACTCGAAGTGATGGTCGCCGGCGGCGACGGCGACGGCTACTCCA